>NZ_JBEPAP010000009.1:0-201916 GCF_040298665.1 Streptomyces sp. NPDC001508 | reverse complement strand
CGACAACCGCCGGTGCAGATCCGCGTCGATACCGACCGTGACGTAGTCACCCCGGTAGGTCATCACCGCCGGACGCGGACGGTCCGTGGGCAGCGTCAGCTGATCCGGCAGACCCGCCAACGCCTCGGTCCAGTAACCGATCTGCGTGGCGAACAGACTGTCAGGGTCGTTCTGGTCGCCGAGAAGTTCGTTCTGCCACAGCGTGTAGTCCGCGTACTGCACCGGCAACGCACGCCACTCCGGCACCCGCCCCTCCACCCGCGCCGTGTAAGCACGCGTGAGGTCGGCGGCGAGCGGGCCCAACGACCACCCGTCACCCGCGATGTGATGCACGACCAGCAGCAGCACGTGTCGGTGTTCGGACACCGTGAACAACTCGGCGCGCAGGGGGATTTCGGCTGCCACGTCGAAGGCGTACCGGGCCGCTGATTTCAGGGCCTCCGGCAGCTCCGTCTCGGTGATGTCGGTGGCGGGCAACTCGACGCTCGCACTGTCGAGGACGCGCTGGTACGGAGCGCCGTCGGCCTCGGGGAACACCGTCCGCAGGCTCTCGTGCCGGGCCACCACGTCGCCGAGAGCGGCACGCAGCGCGTCACGGTCCAACGTGCCGGTCAGTCGCACGACGAGAGGGATGTTGTAGGTGGCACTCGGCCCCTCCATCTTGTGCAGGAACCACAGCCGCCGCTGGGCGGACGAGAGGGGAAGGGCCGGCGGGCGTTCCCGCGCCGCCAGGGGCGGACGAGCGGGTCCCGCGGTGTCGAGGAGTGCCGCCACCGCGGCCGGCGTCGGCCCGTCGAACAGTGCGCGCAGGTCCAGTTCGACTCCGAACGCGGCGCGGATCTGACCGATGAGACGGGTGGCCAGCAGCGAGTGCCCGCCCAGGTCGAAGAAGTCGTCGTCCACGCCGGCCCGCGGCAGCCCCAGCACCTGCGCGAACAGATCGCACACGATCTGCTCCTGCGGCGTGCGCGCCTCCCGCGCCGACCTGGGCACGGTGAAGTCCGGCTCCGGGAGCGCCGCCTTGTCCAACTTGCCGTTGGCGGTGAGCGGCATGCGGTCCAGTACGACGACGGCGGCCGGCAGCATGTAGTCGGGCAGTCGGCCCCGCCCGAACTCCCGTACGTCTTCGGCGCGGAGGGCTCCCCGTGCCACCACGTAAGCGATGAGGCGGGCATCGCCGGACTGCTCCTCACGGACCACCACCGCCGCCTCGGCGACGTCCGGGTGGTCGGTGAGCGCGTTCTCGATCTCGGCGGGTTCGATGCGGAAGCCACGGATCTTGACCTGGTGGTCGGCGCGACCGACGAACTCCAGCTCGCCGTCCTGGTTCCACCGCACCAGGTCACCGGTGCGGTACATCCGCGTGCCCGGCTCAGCCGCGTACGGATCCGCCACGAACCGCTCGGCCGTCAGGCCGGGCCTGCCCAGATAGCCGCGGGCGACACCGGCCCCCGCGACGTACAGCTCCCCCACCACGCCGGGCGCCACCAGCTCCAGCCCCGGACCGAGCACATACGTCCGCAGGTCGGGGATCCCGACGCCGATGACGCTGGCCGCCGCCGCGGTTGCTCGCTCCCGGGTCAGCGGCTGGTACGTCACGTGGACCGTGGTCTCGGTGATGCCGTACATGTTGATCAGGGCCGGCGTGTCGTCGGGGTGGCGGCGGTACCAGTCAGCGAGGCGGGAGGGTTGGAGTGCCTCGCCGCCGAACACCACGGTGCGCAGGGCGAGTCCACGGCCCGGCGGGGAGGTGTCGGCGTCGGCCTGCGCCAACTGGTAGAAGGCCGACGGCGTCTGGTTGAGGACGGTGACGCCGTGATCGGCCAGCAGGTCCAGGAAGGCGCCGGGCGTCCTGCTGACCTCGTAGGGCACCACGACCAGCCGGCCGCCGTGCAGCAGCGCTCCCCACAGCTCCCAGACGGAGAAGTCGAAGGCGTACGAGTGGAACAGGGTCCACACGTCGTCGGGGCCGAAGCCGAACCACTTCCGGGTGGCGTCGAAGAGCCGCACCACGTTGCGGTGGGCGACGACGACGCCTTTGGGTCGGCCGGTGGAGCCGGATGTGTAGATGACGTACGCGGGATGATCGGGCGCGAGCGCGGTGACAGGGTTGTCCACGGACCGATCCGTCACGTCGAGCCCGTCCAGCAGCAGTACGGGCGTCCTGCTCGCCGCCTCCACCGAGGCACGGTGCTCGGTCGTCGTCAGCACAAGGGCCGGCCCGGCGTCGGTGACCATGTAGGCCACACGGGCAGCCGGATAGGCCGGATCAACAGGGAGGTAGGCCGCACCCGCCTTCAGCACCGCCAGGACGGCCACCACCAGATCCGCACTCCGAGGCAGAGCCAGAGCCACCACGTCCTCCGGACCGACACCACGCCCCAGCAGCTCATGAGCCAACCGGTTCGCCCGCTCGTTCAGCTCCCCGTACGACAGCCTGGCCCCGTCCCACACCACCGCCACCGCACCCGGCGCCGCCGCCACCCGCGCCTCGAACAACCCCGGCAACGTCGCACGCGACGCCACAACAACCGCAGGCACCCCCAGCACAGCCGCCCGCTCCTTTGCGGACAGCAGATCGATCCGCCCGATCGGCCGGGAGGGATCCGTTGCCGTGACGGCTCGCAGGGCCGTGCGCAGACGCCGGTGGTGAACGGCCAGTTCGTCGCGCGTGCACAGTTCGGGGTGGGCGTTCACGTCGACGGCGGGCCCGGCGCCGTCGCGTCGGTCCCACACGGCGAGGGTGAAGTCGCCCACCAGGCCGGAGGAGAGGTTGTGCGCGGTGGTCGGCAGTCCGGCGAAGGTGATCGCGTAGTCGAAGGACATGACGTTGACGACCGGTGCGTACCACGTTCCCAGGCGGCCGGGCAGTGCGAGGTCGCGCTGGATGTCCTCGGCCCGGTACCGCTGGTGGCCGCCCAGTTCGCGCACCCGCTTGCCGATCTGGGCGAGGAGTTCGGCGAGCGTCAGCTCCGGTCGTAGCGTGAGCCGGAGCGGTAGGACGTTGGCGGCCGTGCCGGGGGTGCGGCGCTCCACCTGGGTGAGGCGGGCCGTCACCGGCAGGCCCAGGACGACGGTGGCTGTGCCGGTCGTCCGGTGGACGTGGAGGGCCACGGCGGCGATGACCAGGTGCGACCAGGGGGTGCGGGCCCGGCGGGCCGCGTCGCGCAGTGCCGTGTGTTCCGCCGGCTCCAATGCGGTGGTGTGCCGGAGATAGCGCTCCGGCGTGGTCGAAGGCGTGCCGACGATTCCGGCCGGCTGCGGACGGTCGGCCAGGCGTTCCATCCAGTACGCCCTGTCTCGACCGAATTGCCCCGATGTCCGGTAAGCCTGTTCGGCCGTGATCAGGTCGGACAGCGTGCCGAATGGGCTCGCTCCCACCGTGCCGCCTCCGGCCAGTGCGGTGTAGACGTCGGCGACCCGGCGTGTGATCAGCAAGGACCCGAAGGCGTCCATCACGGCGTGGTGGTAGCCCTGGTACCACCAGAAGCGGTCGGCGCTCAGCTTCAGGAGCGCGTACTCGAACAGCGGGTCCTCGGTCAGGTTCATGGGCCGGGCGACCGCGGTGTCCATCCAGGCGCGTGCGGCCTGTTCGGGGTCCGGCTCCGCACTCAGGTCGGTGACCGCGAGCGGCCAGTCGGCAGGCTCCTGGAGGGCTTGCCGGACCTCGCCAGGTTCCTCGACGAAGCGGACGTGCAGCGCCTCCGCCTCGGCGACGACGAGTCTCAGGGCTTGCGCGAACAGCTCCGGGTCCACGCCTCCGTGGATCTCCAGGTACTCCCCCACCCGGAAAACGCGATTCCCTCCGCCCAGCCGCTGCTCGGCGATCCATATTTCGCGTTGCGCAGCCGTGAGGGGCAGCGTGGTGCCGGCACTGACGGACAAGTCTCCACCTCCGAGAATTCCCCCGCGCGGACGGCCGGAGAGGCAGGAATGAAAAGATCACAATGTCCTGGAAAACGCGTCGTCAATTCGATCGCGCAGAAGTGAAACGGCGACCTCCGCTCTGTCGGAGCGACGCGGATCGCCGTGTGTGTACAGGAGCCGGACGTAACCGCCCGGAAACGCGACAGAGGGAACCTAACCCCCGGAGATCCGGAGGGTCAAGGAGATCAATCGGCTATGCCACGTGCATGTCCGGGCCGTGTCCCGCCGGCGGGACACGCGGGACAACCCGGCGGGACCCGCGCGCACGCCCGGCATCGGCCGCGCTGCCCGCCGATGCGGACTAGCGACCAACTGCCCCCGGATTGGCTGGTGAAGGACCGCCGCCCGCGCTTGCGGCGGAGCGTGGCCGATGCTCGCCACACGCCGGACGGAGTCCTTTCCCGCGGGCTGTTCCCTGCCGGTGCGGCGACCGGCGCAGGGACCCGCGCGTCGATCGCGGGGCGGTTCGCCTTGATCGGCGGGCTCTTGCCCGCCGATTCTCGGCGGTGTTAGCTTCACTTTCCACAAATGCCGATCGCACGTTTCCCGAGGCTGTTTCACAAAAGGAAACCCGTATGGCAAAAACGCAGTGGGTAAGTCATCTGCTGAACCGTGGCGCGGACGACGACCCGTGGGCCGTTTCGAGCACTTCGGTCACCCGGGGACAGTTACGCGGTGCGGTAGCCGAGTTTGAGGAGCGTTTCCGGAAGCAGGGAATCGGCGAAGGCAGCTCGGTTCTCCTGAGGATGACGCCGAGTTTTACTTACATTCAGGTCCTGTTGGCTCTGTGGAGCCGTGGGGCGCAGGTGGTTCTGGTCGACTTCCGGCTGAAACCGGCAGAGTACGAACCGATGGCGCAGCTGGTGCGTCCGCAGTACCTCGTCGCCGCGTCCGGCGCCGGAGGGCCGGTGGCCGGATTCCGTCAGGAGTCCGACTTCACGGTCCGGCAGCTGCCGGACGGCCGGCCCGCCGTCGACGGCATCCGACTGGTCCAGTTCAGCTCGGGCTCGTCCGGCCGGCCCAAGGTGATCGGCCGCCCCGCCAACTCCGTGCTGGCCGAAATCGACCGGCATGCCGCCCTCCCCGGAATCCCTGGCGCGGGCGACCGGATGATGTTGCTGAACTCGGTCATGCACAACATGGGCCTGGTCAGCGGCGTGCTGCACGCCCTCGCGTCCGAGGCGACGCTGATCATCCCGCCGACGCTGCGCCCGGCCGAGGTCGTACGGCTCATGGCAGCAACCGGGACGACCGCCGTCTACGGAACGCCCGTCCACTACGACCTGCTGTCCCGCGTCGCCGACCGGCCCCGACTGCCCGCACTGCGCCTTGCGGTGTCCGGCGGCGAGCGGGTGCCGCAGGAGACGTACGAAAACTTCCGTGCCCACTTCGGCCTGCCGATCAGCCCGGTCTACGGACTGACCGAGATCGGGCTGATCGCGGGTGACCTGTCCGGCACGTCTGCCCCTCCGCAGCTGGGGCTTCCGGTGCCAGGGGCCGAGGTGAAGGTCGTCGACGAGGAGCTGTATGTGCGGATGGACCACTCGCCGTATCTGTACGGCGAGCACGCGGACCGCTACACGGACGGCTGGCTGCGGACCTACGACCGGGTCCGGCAGGACCCTGCGACCGGGGCGCTCAGCATGCTCGGCCGGGTGGACTCGCTGGCCGTGATCGGCGGACTGAAGGTCGACCTCGCGGAAGTGGAGAACGTCCTCCTGACCCACGACCGGGTGGCGGAAGCCGTCGTGACGCACGGAGAAGTCATCGAGGCGTTCGTGGGCGCCGACCCCGCCGTCGGCGCGGACGAGTTGACGGCCTGGTGCCGGGAGCGGCTGAGCCCCGTCAAGGTCCCCAAGAGGTTCCACGTCACGCGACTGCTGCCGCGGAACTCGATGGGGAAGCTGATCCGCGACCGTGCGCTGATGCACGGACGCGTCCTGTCGGAATCGCCCTCGCGGGCCCAGGGGGACCGGTGATCTCGAAAGACGACCTCAGGGCGATATTGACCGAGAACGCGGGACTCGGGCCGCCCGAGGAACTGACCGACGACGCCGAGCTGGTGATCGACTCCTTCACCCTGGTGGTCCTTCAGCACGTACTGGAGGAGCGGCACGGCGTGGTCATCGACCCGCAGTTCGACGACATGGGCCAGTTCACCTCGATCGACGGCATCCACACCTACGTGACCAGGGTCGCGCAGGAACACTGACCGGCACACCTGGCCCCCCATCCGACCGCATGCGCAGGGAGCGATGATGAGCAACCCCTTCGAGAACCCCGACGGCACCTTCCTGGTGCTCGTCAACGACGAGGGCCAGCACTCGCTGTGGCCCTCGTTCGCCGAGGTGCCCGCGGGCTGGACGGTCGCGCTCGGCCAGAGCGACCGCCAGACCTGCCTCGCCTACGTCGAGGAGCACTGGACCGACATGCGCCCGCTGAGCCTCGTGCGCCGATAGGAGACCTCGATGGACGACGCCGCATTCCAGCAGCTGCTGTTACGGGAGGAGGACCTCGAGGAGTCGTTCTACGGCGAGGAGCCGAGCGCCGCCTACGATCCCGCCTTCGTCTCCGGCGACGAGTCGGGGCGGGCCATCGTCGACCTGACCAACATGCTCACGCACGGCACACATCCCGAGACGGTGCACCACGCCTCCGCGCTGTTCACGAACGTCGTGGGATCGGTGGTGTTCCACCATGTCGCCCAGTTCGGCCACGGGACCTGCCGGCAGATCTACCAGGAGCTCTTCGACGCGGTGCACGCCTGCGCGCAGTACCGGATGGAACTCAACGACGGCGTGCAGCTCGACATCTCGAGGGTGGACCTGGGGCCTGTCGAGCTGGGAGACGGCGGCTTTCTGGTGCGGTGGCTGTCCGCCGTCGACCACTTCCGCATCGAGACCGCCTGGGTGATCGTCGCGAAGGACGACATTCTCACCTTCGTCAACGCCCGTGTCCCGGACGAGTCGGAGATCCAGCGGCTCGCACGCATCGCCGTCGACCGCGTCACCGAACCGACCGGTGCGTCATGACGTCCACGGCAGCCCTGGTCGACTTCGCGTTGGCGCTGGAGACGGTCGAGGAATGGCTGACCGAGTACATCTCAGCGAGCCATCCGGAGATCGGCCGCACGGGGCCCATCTGTCCCTTCGTGGCACCCTCGCGCAAGAACCGGACGATGGAGATCCGCCTGCGGTTGGCCGGCCACGCGCCGACCCTCGAGCTGATCGAGGAGATCGCCCGCAGCAGTCTGCGAGAGTACGAGCTGACGACCTGGCAAGGCCGCAATCCCATGCTGCGGGCCATGGTGGTCGCACTTCCCGACCTGCGCAGCGAGGACACCGGACTGCTCGACCAGGCCCATGCCCGGGTGAAGGACGCCTTCGTGGCACGGGGGCTCATGATCGGCCAGTTCCACGAGAACTGCGAGGTGACGGCCGCCCGTAACCCCCGCTTCGCGGTGAGCAAGGCACCCTTGCCCCTGTTCGCCATCCGCGCCATCGCCCTGCACGACGTCTTCTTCCTGTCCGAGCGACCGCACTGGTTCCAGCAGTACCGGGAGCGGTTCGGCAAGTTCTTCGGACCGGGGTCCACCGTGATGGACCCGGTCTTGGTGGAGCGCTACCAGGAGGCCGAGCAGGCTTACGGTGGTCCGCCGCTGTAGGTGCCGGCGACCGCTTGGCCACCGGTGTTCGAAGCGGGACTCGGCGATGCAGTTGCGGCAGACGCGCTGCCCGTCGAGCGGCTTGTCGATGTGCACGACCCGGTGGCAGCGAGTGCAGGCGGGCCGGACGATTCCGGCGACCCCGGCCTCGTGCAGCAGGTCGATGAACCGCAGGATGGCGCGGTGCGGCGCCAGGTGTCCTTCCCCGGTCAGCAGGCGAGGGTTTTCCTCCAGGGCCCAGACCACTCGCTGGCGATAGTGAGGACGGTGGGGTGCCGACCGGCGGAGGGCCTCGGCGACCGCGTCACGGTCGGCGTCCGGGGCGATCGCGGTGATCTGTTCGTGGACGACCGCGGCAGGATCACGGTCGTCGCAGGGCGTTGCCCGGTCCGCCGTCCGACTGCCGGGAGCCCCGGTGACCACGGTGGTACCGGGTGCCGTCATCGAGCCGACGCAGCACCGCCGGGGCCGGCCGGCCCCCGAGGACTTCCCTCTCTGCGGCCATGCCGGGCCCACCTGTCCCCTTCGACCTGGCCTTCGCTTCCTCGGCCGCGCCTTTCTCCAAAGCGGTGATGACCTCCTCGCCGATGCGCATCCCAGCGGCGTCGTGGTGGGCACGCGCGGTAGGGAGTCGATACTGACCAGTGACCGGTCTGCCTTCGCCCCGCTTCGCGGCTTCCGCCATCAAGCCCCCCAGCAAAGCCTCGAACACCTGCGTCACGCCACTGCCGGTCTCGAACTGCCGCATCACGCACTCGAACTGCCGGCGCGGCCTCTCGGGGGTCTGGGCCGTACTCTCCGATGGCAGATCCGGTCCGGTGAACTCCGACTCAGGAAGCGTCAGTTGTACTCGCGTCACGCAGGTGATCTGCCGTTCCAGGCCCCGGCGGCGAGAGCGAACTCCGGGGCTGCCATCGTCTGCCATCGAGTCGAAACAAGCTCAGCCGAGACCACGGTGGGCGGCCCACAACGCCCCGGCACGGCTGGCAGCGTCGGCAATCAGGGCCGCCAGCTCGGGTTTATCGGGGACGGGGAACGACACATAGGCGCCCCGACCACCCCCGACTGGCCTGCCGTATGCCTTTGCGGCGAGGTGACCATCCGGGAGAAGCCGGACATTGAGTGTGGTCAGCGTGAACACCTGACCGCGTCGAGTGTCTGTCCAGCGGAGCGCCTGCGGGATCGTGACATTGATCGCCAGAGCACTCACTTCCAGGTCGCTACTCATGGACGGATGATCTCACGCAAGTCGCCGCAGGAGGCCGCCACCGGCTTATGCAGCAGACAGTTTGATCACGACTCGATACGCACCCCAGCGCTGTGACCGCATAGACACCTCAGGCGGTCCTACGTTGTTGGCGGGTCGGACGGGCCGTCGTAAGGTCCGGAGATCCAAAGACGCCGGGTATGGCTTTCAGGCGGTTGACGGACCCTGCGAGCGACAGCATGATGACCGACTGCGTGGCCTACGCCGGACCTCCCGCGACCGTCCCCGGCGCGGTCTCCCATCGTGGCATCGGCCCAGGCCGCGTATGGCACGCCTGCTCGGCCAGTTGCCGGCAGCTCTTGCGTTCGGCGCTCGACAGCAGCCCGAGCAGGTAGGCGCGGACCGCGGCTCGGGGCTCGACTCGCCTGGATCTGCGCGCGATCCGGGCCATGTGGATCGAGCAGGACTGGGACGATGCCGGCCGATCGCTCCGTCAGACCGGCCACCCGCGGGCAAGCGGATTCCGCATTGTTCATCGCCGGAGTTCCCATTGCGCCTTGAGCCAGCAGGACGGCCTCCTCACTGCGGATCAGCCAACATCGTCCAACAATTGCCCAATCTCGTGCCATTGTCGGCAATTGCCGCGCGGCTAGGGTCCGTAACACGAAATTCGCGCTGTCTTGACGGGTGCCGCGATGTCGTGCAGCGCGGCCGTGGCCCGTTTTTTGATCAGAGCGAAAAGCCGAGTCGTTTCGTGGAGGTTAGCCATGGTTTCTCGCAGGTCGGATTCCGCCTCGGGGGGCGGCGCGAGTCGTAGAGATCTGCTCAAGGCAGCAGCTGCGGTGACCGGTGGTGCCGCGCTGGGCCTCTCAGGCGTGACGGCGGCCGCAGCGGCCGGTAAGCCGCGATCCCGTGCCGGGCGAACGCTGGTCGGAGCGATCCGCTGGGATGCCTACGCGGGCGGGCAGACCATGCACGGAATGGGCACCAACCGCATTCTGTCTCCCGAGAAGTTCCACTTCCGGATGCCGTTCTTCTCCAAGATCACTGTGCCCGCCCCAGTCCTGCTCGACCAAGGGTTCGACACGGAGACGACGGGTGCCGCCCCGTCCGGCTGGACCGTTTCGGCGGGCACCGGCACCAGCGTGGCGGTCGTGCAAGTGCCCGATCGCCAGGGAAAGAGCGTTCGGCTGCGCGATACCTCCGCCACGGGGACGGCGACGATGGCGCGCGCGTTCGCCGCCCAGAGCAGAGCCATCACCGTGCGGTGGGACTGGAAGGAGACGACCGCCGGCGGCTGGTCACGAGCGCTGGTCACGGGCGGATCGACCACGGTCGTCGACATTGCCACCCAACGCGATGCCACCGGCAGGCAACTCGCGTACCGCACGCCGTCCGGAACGTGGCAGGTCCTCCAGGCCATCACGGACGACACCTGGTACTCGATCAAGGTCACCATCGACCCGGCCCCGCCCCAAGGTGCTACGCCGTGGGTGGACATCTTCGTCGACGGGGTACGCAAGGCCCACCACGTCCCGCTGCTCGGCTCCCCCGTCTCATTCGACAAGCTGCACTTCCAGACCAATCCGACCCAGACCTCTGATCTGTATATCGACAATGTCAACGTTGTGGTGACCGAGTCCGTCAACTGCGAGGGAACCAGCCAGGAGGTCATGGACCAGGAAATCCGGTACGCAGCCGCGGCCGGGATCGACTACTGGGCCTTCGACTACTACCCCCAGCAACCATTGGCACGGGCTCGAGAGTTGTACCTGTCCAGCAAGCTGAAGAACCAGATCAATTGGTGCGCCATTCTGGACGGGAACTTCATGGCGCAGTACGACGCGAATCTGACGGAGCTTGTGGCGCGGTTCGGCGAGTCGAACTACCAGAAGGTCCTTGACGGTCGCCCACTCGTCTACTTCTTGAACAACGCAACCGCCGACAAGCTCGCCAAAATGCGGTCGAAGGCGACCAGCGCGGGATTGCCCGATCCCTACATCGTGGTCATGGGATGGACCGCGCAGGGCGTGGCAGACCTGAAGGCTGCGGTTGGCGCGGATGCGGTGAGCCGCTATGCGACAGGACAGACCAACGGGGCACCGTATTCGTCGCTCACCGGTCTTGAGACGAGCTTGTGGTCCGATTACGCGGCTGCGGCCGGGCAGGTCATTCCGACAGTGTCAACCGGTTGGGACCCGCGGCCGATGTACGAGTACCCGGTGCCGTGGGGGGTCCAGCCTTCCGAAGATTACCTGGGCCTCAAGGACCAATGGACCCAGCAGGCGACGCCGACGGAGATAGCAGATCACCTCGGGGACGCGATCGGCTGGACCAATTCCCACTCGGCGAATGTTCCCGCGAATGCCGTCCTCATCTACGCATGGAACGAACACCTTGAGGGAGGGTGGCTCTGCCCGACTCTGTACGAGATGCAGAATTCCGGCAGACCACTGCGCCTGGACGCCATCGCCGGAGTCCCCCGAACCGCCTGACCTGCGCAAGCCGTACCGCCCCCAGCGGACCGGTTGTTCACCCGACGTGACGGCGGGTTGCTCATGCTCCGTTCGTGGGATGGATGCTGCCGCCGGATGCGGTGCGGGCGGGCAAGTCGGTGCGGCCCAGACCCGGTCGCTGGATGGGGAGTTGGATGCGCTTGCACCTCGGTGGACGAGGTGTTGGCGCGTCCGGCATCGCGGGAGAACCTGCGGGCAATGGTGCGTGGGCCGCTCAGCGAGGTGCCGCGCGCCCCGGACGGCGGTGAGGAAGGCCATGGCAAGCAGTCAGTGTGGTTGGGCTGCGTTCACAACCGGTTTCGGCAGTGGCGTGACACCGGCGTCTTCGAGGCTCTGCCGGCGGGTCTGATCGCGGAAGCGGCGCAGCGGGGTGCGGTGGATCTGTCCCTGGTCCGCATCGGCTCCGCTGCCGCCGGAGCGGCCTCGAAGAACAGGACGGGCAGGACGCCGAGACCGATCCCGGGCGGGCGATTCGCTGGGCAGCCCGTACTGGATCGGGAAGGCGATGGAGTACGTCCAGAGCGCCGACTTCTTCCCTGGCCGGAGCTGGTCTGACGCCGAAGGCGGCGGGGCCGGGGGCCGTTCAGGCCAGTTCCTCCGACACGATGTCGACGGTCCGTCCCCGGGCATTCGTCGCCCATATGGACAGCGCGTCGAAGGCGGCGTGCCGGGCGATCTCGAACGGGATGCGACGACCGTCGACGAGCGTGACGAGGTCGGGCGCGTCGGCGTCCACGACGGACTCCCGCTCGTCCTCCCAGTCGATGTTGTAGCCGACCCAGACCACCAGCTCGAAGGTGTCCTCGCCGTCGGCGTCGACATACACCTGGTCGGCGCGGCGAGTCCGCAGGGTGTCTGCGTCCCAGCTGTCGCAGAACATCGCGTCATGGCCGTGCGCCGCGCCGTCGAACAGCAGAATCCGCTGTCCCGACTCGGTGACCGCATACACCAGCGCGGGCGCCTTGTCACCGACGATCAGGTCCTCCAACCGCTCCCCGTAGTAGCGCAGTTGGAACCGGGTCCGGCCGTCATCGGACCGCAGCCGTGCGGCCCAGCCGACCTCCAGCAGTCCTGCCCAGACACGTTCGGATACATGACAGGGACGGTCTGCCGGCTCGGTCAGGCCGACCAGATGCGGCGGACCGAGGCGCGTCGCCGCCCCAGGCACGGACTTGCCGTTCGTCATGCGCTCAATCATCGGGCATCACAAACCCGATGTGGTCGGCTGTTCCCCGCTGAGGCAGTGGTCAGGAGAGCCAGTCGGTGTAGTGGGTGGGGGCGATGCGGGCGTTCTTTGGAGCGGTGAGGACGTCGCCGTGTGCGGCGGCGAACATGCCGGCGGTGTCATCCGTGATGACGGAGCGGCTGTCGCTCTTGGCGGTCAGGGTGAGGCGGCCGAGTTCGTCGAGGGGGTACACATCGGGACCGGCGATGTCGACGACGCCGTTCAGGGGGCTGCCGGCGGCGACCTCGGCGACAACACGGGCGACGTCCGCTGCGGCGATCGGCTGAAGGGGCGTGCGCGGCAGACGGACGGTGTCGCCGTCGGCTGTCATGGACAAAGTGGCGTCCATGAACTCCATGAACTGCGTGGCCCGGACGATGGAGTAGGGGATCGGCCCGGCCTTGAGGATGTCTTCCTGAAGCACCTTGGCCCGGTAGTAGACCAGCTCGGGCACCTGGTCCACGCCGACGATCGAAAGGATGACGAAGTGCCCGACCCCTGCCTTCTCGCTCACGGCGAGAAGGTTGTCCATCGAGGTCTGGAAGAAGGGGAGCGAGGCGTCGTCGAAGGTCGGGGAGTTCGTCAGGTTGACGACGACATCGGCGCCCGCCACGGCTGCTTCCAGCCCTTGGCCGGTGATGAGGTCCACCCCTGTGGACAGGGAATGCGGGACGGCTTGGTGCCCGGCCGCGTTCAGGTTCTCCACGACACGGGACCCGATCAGCCCGGTTCCACCGAATACTGCGACCTTCATGGCACTCGCCTTCTTTCCATTCGTATGGCGTTCACGGACCTGATGGGGAGCTGTTCGCCGGGACGGCGGTGGCGTCGGCGGTGGCGTCGACGGTGCCGGGCTCCGGCGGTGTGCCGGGTGCGGTGCGGTAGAACGCGTCCGCGGGGACGCCGGCGGCGACGCCGAGTTCGGTGGCGACCGCGGAGATCGCGGAGGCGCCGACGGCGAGGTCGGCCCTGCCGTCGTAGGTGAAATACGGTGCGATGAACCTCTCGTAGTGGGCTCGGGCTTCCGTCTCGGTGTGTCGGCCGAGGAACGCCCGGATGTGCCGCAGTGTGGTGCCGGGTTCGTCGTGGATCACCTGGAGGGCACGCCGGTGGGCTCGTACGACGGCCTGGACCGCGGGGTCGTCCGGGTGGACGCGGGTGGCGTCGACGGCCACACCGACGGTGGGGATCTGAAACTGGTCGCCCACCCAGCCCAGTACCTTCCAGCCGTGCTCGGCGGCTACCGCCTCCGGTGCCATGGTGCTGCCGACCAGGGCGGCGTCGATCCTGCCTTCACGCAGCCGGCGCAGGTCCATGCCGTAGTCGCCGGGCGGGCGGACGATGGTGTGGATGTCGCGGTCCGGGTCGAGACCGGCCCGGCGCAGCACGATCCGGGCGAAGCACCCCGGTGCCGTACGGGCGGGGTGCACCGCCAGCCGCCGGCCCGCCAGGTCGGCCAGGTGTGTCGGGCCGGGGCGGGCGAGGAACCAGAACAGCGGGCGGTGGGTGTGGACACTGAGCGCGACCCACGGGGTGCCTTCGGTCAGTCGGGACAGCAGTGCCCGGCCGAGCCCGATGGTCGCGCCGTGGCGCAGCCGCTCGTCGTCCCAGGAGCAGCCGTCGCGCAGTGTGACGTGGACGCCCTCGTCCCGGTAGTAGTCCTGCTGGTCGGCAACATAGGCGACCAGTTCCTCGTGCAGGCCCCGCCCGACGTAGGTGAGATCGATCGTGTGCATGAACGCTCTCCCTTGGTCGCGTCGATCGCGAGGCCGCGTGGTCTTGGTGTGAGCCTGCGTGGTCCCGGTGTACGGGGCGGGCGGGGCGTCAGTACATGGCCATCCCGCCGTTGACCGCGGCGGTGGTGCCGGTCATGAAGGCGTTGTCCTCGCTGGCGTAGAAGGCGACGGCGTGGGCGACGTCGTCCGGGTGTGCCAGCCGGCCCAGGGGGGTGGCGGCTATCTGCCGTCGTTTGTGTTCCTCGTCCAGCACGTGTGTCATCCGGGTGTCCTCGACCGGGCCGGGCTCGACGACATTGACGGTGATGCCCTGCGGGCCCAGTTCCTGGGCGAGATACCGGGCGAACTGCGCCAGTGCGGCCTTGGCCGTGCCCAGGGCGATCATGCCCGCCCGGGGCCGGCGGCTGAGGGCGGTACCGAGATAGATGATGCGTCCCCAGCCCTGTTCGGTCATGGCGGGCAGGACGGCCTTGGTGACCGTGAACGCCGCGCGCATCTCGTCGTCGAGTTTGCGGCCCAGTTCTTCCCAGGTCATGTCCCGGAACGACTTGATCGCGTACGGGGTGAGCGCGTTGTTCACGAGCACACCGATACCGCCCCAGGCCGACTGCACCCGCTCGATCATGGTCTCGACCGCCGCGGGATCGCGTACATCGGCCCGCACGGCCATGGCCTGACCGCCCGCGGCCTCGATGCCAGCGACGACCTCCTCGGCCGCCGCGCCGCCGTGGAGGTAGTCGACCGCCACCCGCATCCCCCGGGCGGCCAGCAGGCGCGCGGTGGCCGCACCGATTCCGCTGCCGGCCCCGGTCACCAGTGCCACCCTGCCGGTTGCCTCAGTCACGGACCCACCTCCGGACGATCGGCACGAGCGGCCTGCAAGGAAACGGCCAGCCTGCCGCCTCCAGGATCAAACAGGTCGAGCTGTGCGTGCAACGCGTACGGATCGGCACGCGGGGCCGTGCCAGCGAGCACCGCTCCCCCAGGACAACACGCCCCACCACAACAGAGCATGTGCGCGGCGGGCCGGGCTGGCGGGCGCTGCTCCCCAGGACAACACGCCCCACCACAACAGAGCATGTGCACGGCGGGCCGGGCTGGCAGGCGCTGCTCCCCAGGACAACACGCCCCACCACAACAGAGCCTGTGCACGGAGGCCGGGCTGGCAGGCGCTGCTCCCCAGGACAACACGCCCCACCACAACAGAGCATGTGCACGGCGGCCGTCGGCATCGCGGTGGTCGGTTCCGGCCGCGGGCGGCCTCTCGGTCCGGCCGCCCTGCGCGGTGAGGTCAGCAGGCCGGTGCCGGCAGGTCGAGTCGTCCGTCGTGCACCTCGGCGATCCGGTCGACGGCGCTGAGGTGGGCGCGGTCGTGGGTGACCAGGACGGTGGCGGTGGCCCGTTGGCGGGTGAGGCGGGTGATCAGCTCGACGACGGCGGCTCCGCGTGCGTGATCGAGCGCGCTGGTGGGCTCGTCGACCAGGAGGACGGCGGGGTCGTTCATCAGCGCGCGGGCGATGTTCACACGCTGGCGCTGGCCGCCGGAGAGCTGGTGGGGGCGGCGGTGCGCGAGGTTCGCGAGGCCGACCGCGTCGAGGAGTTCCATGGCCCGGCCGCGGGCACTGGCCGGGCGGCGGCCGTCGATGTGGGCCATGACCTGGAGTTGCTCGGCCGCGGTGAGGGAGGGCAGCAGGTTGGGCTGCTGGAAGACCATGCCGATCCGGTGGCGGCGCAGATCGGTGAGTTCGCCACGGGTCATGCCGGCGGTGGGGGTGCCGTCGATGGTGACGGTGCCGGCGTCGGGGCTGATCAGGGTGGCGGCGACGGCCAGCAGGCTGGATTTGCCGGAGCCGGAGGGGCCGACCACGGCGGTCAGGCTGCCGTGGGGGACGTCGAGGGAGACATGATCGAGGGCGGTCAGACGGGAGTCGCCGTCGGGATAGGTGAGGGTGATGTCGGTCAGGTTCAGGCTCATCGGGCGCTCCCGAGGGCGGTCAGCGGGTCGACGGAGGTGATGCGGCCGACGGCCAGGGCGGCCCCGAGCACGCCGAGCAGGATCATCACCGAGGCCGGGACGAGAACCGTGGCGGGGGTGAGGACGAAGGGCACGGCGGACCCGGCGACGGCGGCGCCGATACCGACGGCGATGCCGGTGCCGATCAGGGTTCCGCCGGTGAGAAGGACGAGGGCCTGGCCGAGGGCGTCCTTGAGCAGATGGGCGGTGGAGGCGCCGAGGGCCTTCAGCACGGCGACGTCGCCGCCGCGCTGGATCGTCCACACGGTGAAGAAGGCGCCGATGACCAGGGCGGAGATGGCGAACAGGAAGCCGCGCATCAATTGCAGCGAGCCGTTCTCAGCGGTGTAGGAACCGATCGCGGACAGCGAGTCGTCCCTGGAGACCGTTTTCGTGCCCGCTGCCTGGTCGGCCGCCGCGACGTCGACGCGGGAGGTGGTGTTCAGAGCGATCACGGTGGCGGTCGGGCTGCCGCTCCTGCCCATGGGCGGCGCGATCTTCCGCCAGATGTCGAGGCTGGTCCAGATGACCGGAGTGTGGCTGAAGGAGGCATCGCCGCGCACGGCGGCCACCGTCAGCCGCTGCCCGGCGAGGGAGAAGGTGTCGCCCGAGTCCAGACCGAGGTCGTCGGCGGCCGTGGTCGACAGCACCACCGTGTCCTCCTTGATCTTGTCGCTGTCCGGGGCGAGACGGGAGCCGGGCCGGACGCCGAAGGCGCTGACACCGGCGCTCGTGCGACCGGCGGTGGCCTTGGCGGTGGTGATGCCCAGCGGCTCCGCCCGGGTGACGCCGGGCGTCCTGGCCCACCGCTGCCACTGCTGTTCGGTGACGGTGGAGTTGGCGTACGACAGCGCCTGCCCGTCCCCGGGAGCGTCGAAGGCGATCTCGCCGGCGGGCAGGCCGGTGATGGCGGAGACGTTCTGCCGGCTCAGCCCGGCGGTCAGCCCGGACAGCAGACCGACCAGCAGGGTGATCAGCACGATGACGGTTGCCATCAGGGCGAACCGCCCCTTGGCGAACCTCAGATCTCTCCAGGCGACGAACACGACCTTGGCCTGCCCTTTCCGGTGATGGATGCGGTACGCCCCCACCGTCTCCCGTGGCACCGCGGGTGGGCCTCTGGCAGGGGATCGCACTTCGCGGATCGATGGGCAGCCCTCGGGTTGTGACTTTCGATGGAGGCCGCACGGAGTCTGTTTCCTTAGGCTGGGAGGGCTGTGAACCCTGTGAGCCCTGCCCCAGTCCCTGCCCCGACCCCGACCAGCCGTGCCCTGGCCTGGTGCCTGCACCTGCTGGTCATCGGCCTGCTCGTGCTGGCCGGCGCCCGCGCCCTGGCCGACAGCCGGCCGCACGCCGGGTGGATCGCCGCGATGACGGCGGCCTGCGCCCTGGCGTACATGATCGGGCCGCTGCTGCCCCGGGTCCGCCGCTCCCGGCGGGCCGCCGCCGGGTGGCTGGCCGTCGTGGGCGCCGGCTGGCTGGCGCTGCTGGTCCTGTCCCCGGACGGGGTGTGGGTGGCCTTCCCGCTGTACTTCCTCCAGCTCCACCTGCTGCCCCGCCGTGCCGGACGCGCCGCCGTGGCCGCGACCGCTGTGGCCGCGATCATCGCCTTCGCCGCCCACCAGGGTTCCTTCAGCATCGCCATGGTGATCGGTCCCGCCCTGGGCGCCGCCGTAGCGGTCGTCGTGGTGTGGGGATACCGGGCCCTGTACCGGGAGAGCGAACACCGCAGGCGACTGATCGAGGAACTCACCGCGACCCGCGCCGATCTGGCTCAGGCGCAGCACACGGCCGGGGTGCTGGCCGAACGTGAGCGGCTGGCCCGGGAGATCCACGACACCCTCGCCCAGGGCCTGTCCAGCATCCAGCTGCTCCTGCGGGCCGCCGAACGCGCCCTGCCCGACCGGCCCGACACCGCCGCCCGCCATGTGCAGTCGGCCCGCCTGGCCGCCGTGGACAATCTCGCCGAGGCCCGCCGCTTCGTCGCCGCCCTCACCCCGCCCGCCCTGGACGGCAGCACCCTGGCCGACGCCCTGGAACGCCTGTGCGCCGACGTCGGCGCCCGCCACCGGCTCACCGCGCGCTTCCACCTCGCCGGCCCGCCGGCCCCGCTGCCGACCGCGCACGAGGTCGCCCTGCTGCGCATCGCCCAGTCCGCCTTGGCCAACACCGTCCGCCACGCCGTCGCCACCACCGCCGAGGTCACCCTCACCTACCTCGGCGACCACATCACCCTGGCCGTCGTCGACGACGGTACGGGTTTTGACCCGGCGCGGGTGCCCGCACCCGACCCGCGAAGCGGTGGCTTCGGTCTTGCGGCCATGCGCGCCCGCATGCATGCGCTCGGCGGCACCCTGACCCTCGAATCCGCCTTCGGCCGCGGCACCACCCTGGCCGCCCGGCTGCCCCTCGCCCCGTCCGCCGAACCCGAACCCGAGGCCCGCCCGTGAGCGACACTCCCATCCGTCTCCTTCTGGCCGACGACCACCCCGTGGTGCGGGCCGGGCTGCGCGCCGTCCTGGAGACCGAGCCCGGCCTCGTCGTGGTGGCGGAAGCCGCCACCGCCGAGGACGCCGTGGCCCGCGCCACCGCGGGCGACATCGACGTCGTGCTCATGGACCTGCAGTTCGGTACGGGCATGGGGGGCGCCGAGGCCACCGCTCGGATCACCGCCCGACCGGGCGCTCCCCGTGTTCTGGTCGTCACCACGTACGACTCCGACGCGGACACCCTGCCCGCCATCGAAGCCGGCGCCACCGGATATCTCCTCAAGGACGCCCCTCCCGAGGACCTGGCCGCCGCGGTGCGCACCGCCGCCGCCGGCCGGACCACCCTGGCCCCCGCGGTCGCCGAGAGGCTGCTGAACCGGCTTCGCACACCTGGCGTCGCCCTGACCCGGCGCGAGACCGAAGTCCTCGCGCTGGTCGCCGACGGGCTGTCCAACCAGGCCGTCGGCCGCCGCCTGCACCTCACCGAGGGCACCGTCAAGTCCCATCTCACCCGCATCTACACGAAACTCGGCGTCGACTCCCGCACCGCCGCCGTCGCCGCCGCCACCGACCTCGGCCTCATCCGCCGCTGACCGGACACATGGCATGGCGTCCTGGAGCCACGGCCTGCCCTGGGCCCGTCGATGACCGGTGAGAATGTGTGCGGGGCGGGGCGAAGGGCTGCCTTCATTCATCCCATTGGTCGAGGAGCGCGTCGGCCAGGTCGGCGCCGTGTGCCGCGGCCCCGCCGTCGATGGACTGCTCGGTCCAGATGATCTTGCCGTGCGCCGTGTGGCGGGTCCCCCAGCGCTCGGCGAACTGGGCGATCAGGAACAGGCCACGGCCGCCCTCGTCGGTGATGGCCGCCCGGCGCAGGTGCGGCGAGGTGCTGGAGCCGTCGGCGACCTCGCAGATGAGGTTGCGCTCGTGCAGGAGGCGCAGCCGGATGGGCTGGGTGCCGTACCGGATGGCGTTGGTGACCAGCTCGCTGGTGATCAGCTCGGTGGCGAAGGCAAGCGGTGCAAGACCCCAGGTTTCCAGCTGGCGGCCGACGTCGGAACGGATACGGGAGACCGCCGCCGGGTCGGAGGGAATGTCCCATGCGCGGACCTGGGCGGGGTCCACGACGCGGGTGCGAGCGACGAGCAGGACGACATCGTCCCGGGGGCGCTCGGACAGCAGCGTCTCGACCAGCGCACGGCAGGTCTGTTCCGGGGTTCGGTGGGGCCGGGCCAGAACATCTCGCAGCAGGTGCAGGCCCGTGTCGAGATCGCGATGACGGTCTCCGATCAATCCGTCGGTGAACAGGACCAGCCGGCTGTCCTCCGGCAACCGCAATGTGGCGGTTTCGACCGGGAGACCGCTGCCCAGCCCGAGCGGCGGCGAGAGAGGGGTGTCGGGAAACGTGACGGTGCCGTCCGGGTGGATCAGAGCCGGGCCGAGGTGCCCGGCACGTGTGATGGTGCATGATCCGGACACCGGATCGTAGACCGCGTACAGGCAGGTGGCCCCGGTGACCTTCTGATCGGCCTCCGCACCGCTCTCGTCGGCGTCCATGTGCGCCACCAGCTCGTCGAGAAAGCCCAGCAGTTCGTCGGGGGGCAGGTCCAGGGCGGACAAGTTACGCACCGCCGTACTCAGCCTCCCCATGGTCGCCGCGGCGTGCAGACCATGGCCGACCACATCGCCCACCACCATCGCGACCCGCGCCCCCGGGAGCGGGATCACATCGAACCAGTCCCCGCCGACCCCCGCCTGTGCGGGCAGATACCGCCAGGCGATGTCCAGGGCGTCCTGCTGCGGCAGCCCCCGCGGCAGCAGACTGCGCTGCAAGGTCACGGCCGTCGCATGCTCCCGTGTGAACCGCCGGGCATTGTCGAGACATATGGCCGCCCGCGCCGCCAGCTCCTCCGCGAACGACAGATCCTCCTCCGCGTAGGCGGGCGAGTCCGCCGTACGCCAAAAGCTCGCCAGTCCCAGCACCACGCCCCTCGCCTGGAGTGGCACCGTGACCAGGGAGTGCCAGCCGTGCTCCAGCGCGCTCCGTGCCAGGTCGGGGTTCTGCGCCTGCCATCCCTTCGCCTGCCGCAGATCGGGCTCGTGTTCCGCCCGTCTCCGCTCCAGCGCCCGCGCCTGCGGTGTCGTCGGCAAAAACGTGATCAACTCACCCGGCGGGGTCAGCGGCAGTCCGTGGAGCCGGCCGCTGATCGCCGTGCGCCGCATCTGCCGGGGCCGCTCCTCGCCCGGGTCGTGCCCCTGTATCACCGCATCCAGGAGATCCACGATGACGCCGTCGGCGAACCGCGGCACGGCCACGTCCGCCAGTTCCTCCGCGGTGCGGACGACATCCAGCGTGGTCCCGATCCGCAGCCCGGCGTCGTACAGGAGTTTCAGCCGGCCCCGTGCCTCTTCCGCCCGCCCCGACACCAGCGCGAGTTCCGTGGTGTCCCGCAGCGTCACCACATGGCCGGCGTGCCCGCCGAACGGGGCGGTGGGTCGCTTGTTCACCGCGAGGAGCCGGTCCCCGGCCAGATGCACTCCGTCCGTGACCGGCTCGCCCGACGCCAGCAGCCGCGCCGTCCTGCTGTCCAGGCCCAAGTCACCCACGTGCCGCCGCTCAGCGTCCGCCGGCAGATCGAGCAGCCGCTGTGCCTCGTCGTTGACCAGTAGCAGCCGGCCGTCGGCTCCGATGATGAGCACGCCTTCCCGGACCGCGTGCAGCACCGCATCGTGGTGCTCGTACATCCGGGTCATCTCCGTCGGTCCCAGCCCGTGCGTCTGCCGCCGCAGCCGCCGGGAGACCAGGACCGTCCCTGCCGTGGACACGACGAGCGCGGCCGCACCGGTGCCGATGACGATCGGGAGCTGCTGCTGGGCCAGTCTGGTCACGTTCTGGACCTTGACCCCGGCGGACACCAGGCCGGCGACCGAGCCGTTGTCCCGGAACACCGGGACCACCGCCTGGATGGCCGGGCCGCTGCCCCCGGGCAGCGGCGGTCCTCCCTTCGATCGCTCAACGGTGACGCGGCCCGCCAGCGCGGGCCCGATGGGGCCGGAGAACTTCTTCCCGATCGCCCCCGGGAAGGGATGCGTATAACGGATCCCATGGGTGTTCATGACGACGATGAAGTCGACACCCGTCCGTTTCCGGGCCGCCTCCGCGCGCGGTTGCAGCACCGCCGTGGGATTCGGGCCGTCCAGCGCCGCCACCACGCCCGGTGAGTTCGCGAAGGCCTCGGCGGCGGTCACCGACTTCTGCTGCGCCTCCCGCATGCTGTACTGCTGCGCGAGCAGCACGAGGGCGATCACCCCGGCCGCGACCAGCAGCACCACGATGACGACCTGCGCGACGAACACCTGTCCGGCGGCGCTGCCCAGGTTCAGCAGGGAGCCGAGTCCCGAACGCGAACCGGTGGCCGGCCCGGGCTCGGCACGCCGGTTCGCCCGCCGCACACCGGTCCCGCGGCCCGGGGCTGTGGACCCATGCCGATCAGGCGGCGGACCTGCGAAGAGACGCGGGAGCCACCGCCGGTTTCGGCGGTAAAAACCACTTCACCTTCTGTTCATAGCATTATTTCCGTTATGGGGTGAATGCTGGTGTGGTGGCATCAGCGGCGCACGGCTCAGGCCGGATAGGGAGCGGACGCGCGTGCCGTGTGGAGTGCGGCCGCCCACCAGGTCAGCTGGTCGAGCAGGGTCTTGGCGTATCCGGCGGCCGCGGGGTCGAGCGGCCGGCCGTCCTGCCAGGCGGTGTAGTAGTTCGGGAAGACCAGACCGTCACGGACGGTCACGGCGTGCAACTCGGTCAGTACGTTCTCCAGGTGCAGCACGGCGTGCCGGCCGCCCGCCGCTCCGCCGTAGCTGGCGAACGCGACCGGCTTGGCCGTCCACTGGGTGAAGTGCCAGTCGATGGCCGCCTTCAGGGACGCGGGATAGCTGTGGTTGTACTCGGGTGTGACCACGATGAACGCGTCCGCGTCCGCCAGGGCCGACGTCAGACCGGCCAGGCCGGCCGGGCGCGGGTAGTCGGCGCCAGCGGCCTTCGGTGACACGGCGGGCAGCGCCAGGGGAACGTCGAACTCGGCGAGATCGACGACCTCCACCTCGAAACCGCCGTGCAGACGGGCCTGTTCGGCGACCCACGCCGCCACCACCGGGCCGAACCGGCCTTCGCGGACGCTGCCGACGATGATCACCAGCTTGTGTGTGTTGTCCATGCCGACCACGGTCGGGCCTTCGCCCGGCCGCAACCAGACCGTGCTGAGGCTGGCCCTCACAGGGCCACCCTCGGCCCGCCGCGACCCGTCGACGGCGCCGTATCCTCGCTTCATGGGCACGCCACTGGGGGATTTCGTCCGGGCCAAGCGCGACAGCATCCAGCCTCAGTCGCTGGGGCTGCCGGATCACGGCCGCCGACGGTCGCCGGGGCTGCGCCGCGTGGACCTCGCGGCACGGGCCGGTATCAGCGTCGAGTATCTGACCCGCATCGAGCAGGGCCGTGACCGCAATCCCTCGGTGGCCGTGGTGAACGCGCTCGCCGACGCGCTCAGCCTCGGCCCGTCGGAGCGCGACCATCTGCGCTACCTCGCGAAGATCACCGGGGGTGTGTGTTCCGCCCACAGCCGGCCCGCCCCACCGAGCCGGGACGTGCGACCGTCCGTCCGGCAGACGCTCCGGCTCCTGGAACCGGGCATCGCCATGGTGACCAACCGGCTGGGCGACGTGCTCGCACACACCGGCGGATTCGCGTCCCTGACCGGCGATGCCGGGCTGCTCGACGCCGACGGCCCGAACCTCACCCGTTACGTCTTCACCGACCCCCGTGCCAGGACGTTCTTCGCGGACTGGGACGCGGTCGCCGACGAGCAGGCCTTCGACCTGTGGCGGGGACCCTCCGTCGAGAGCGCCGAGTGGCTCACCGCACAGCTCGCCCCCGTGGCCGGCCCCGACTTCACGCGCCGTCTGCACGGCCACGCGATCCCGCCACGCGGGGTGCTCCGGCTCAACCACCCGGCGGGACCGGAACTCCAGCTGCTCCGCGAGACGCTGGAACTTCCCACGGACGCACAGCAGTTGGTCGTCTTCCTCCCCGCGGACGACCGGACGGCCCAGGCGATCGACCGGCTCCGCCGGCCCCACGGCCGGCTCCGGGCCATCTCGTAGTACGCCCCGCTCACGCACTGACTCGGTCTTGACACCACGCTCGGTTCAGCGATTGCGGAGGTCGTCCAGCGTTCGGTGAAAGCCGGGGAAGGTCTTCTTCACACATCCGGGATCGTCCAGGGTGATACCGGGGGTGCGCAGACCGGTGATGCCGAAGGCCATGGCGATGCGGTGGTCGCCGTGGCAGGCGATGTGTGCCGGGCGGGGCCGAGCAGGATGGATCTCGATCCAGTCCGGTCCGAGCCGGACCGGGACCCCGAGGGCGCGCAGGTTCTCGGCGCAGGCTTCGAGCCGGTCGCATTCCTTGATCCGGGTGTTGTGGACGTCCTCGATCCGGACGGGTCCGTCGGCGAACGGTGCGATGGCGGCGAGCGTGGGCATGGTGTCGGAGATGTCACGCATGTTCACGGTGATGCCGGCCAGCCGTCCGCCCGGCGCTCCGGTGACGCTCACATCGTCCTCGGTCAGCGTGACCTGTGCGCCCATCCGGGCGAGCACCTGGGCGAAGCGCAGATCGCCCTGGAGGCTGCCCGAGCCGAGTCCGGGGACGGTGACACGGCGGCCGGTGAGCGCGGCGGCCGCGAGGACGTAACTGGCGGTGGAGGCGTCCGGCTCGACCCTGTAGCCGGTGGCCGTGTAGGGCCGGGCGGGCACGGTGAAGGTGTCCCCGTCGCGGTGCACGGGCACCCCGAAGCTCTCCATCATGGCCAGCGTGATGTCGACGTAGGGCGCGGACACCAGGTCGGTGACGGTGATGGTGAGCCCCCGCTCGGTGAGCGGACCGACCAGCAGCAGCGCGGTGAGGAACTGGGAGGACAGTCCGGCGTCCAGCGTGACGTGCCCTCCTTTGATCCCGTCGGCGTATACCGTCAGCGGGTGGTGGCCCTCCCGTTCCTCGTGGATGACGGTGACACCGAGGGCGCGCAGTGCCCGGGTGATCGGACCGAGGGGGCGGCGGCGCATCTGGGCGGACGCGTCGAAGTGGAAGACCCCGTGACCGGCCGCGGCCAGCACGGGAAGGAATCGCGCGGTGGTGGCGCCGTCGCGGCAGAACACCGCCGCCTCTTCGGTGGCCGGTCCCTGGGGGCGGCCCTGGACGGTCCACCGGTCCGGCGTACGGTCCAGTCGGTAGCCGAGCGTGGCAAGGCCCTCGGCGAACCCCACGGTGTCGTCCGCGACCAGCGGCTTGTGCAGCACCGTCGTTCCTCGGGCCGCGGCAGCCAGGAACAGCGCGCGTGCCGTGATGGACTTCGACCCCGGGGCGTCCTCGAACCGGTAGCCGCCCTCCGAGAGGCGTTCGCCATCCGAGCGCCGCGGCCTCTTGTTGTGCCTCTCGTTGCGCCCCTCGCTGTGCCTCTCGCTGTGCGGCGAGGAGAGTTCGTTGTTCATGCCTCGGTGCCGGTCCTTCCCACGCTCGGTGGCTCGTCGGCCGGCCGCCGGGCGGCGGCCGGCGCCATGGGCGGCGGCCCGGCCACCGGTGAGCCGGCGTCGCGGCGATCGTCGAAGTCGTACCGCGCTGGGCGGTGGGGCGAGTGCATGGGTGTCCCGGTTGTTGAGGATCTTCAAGCGTGGTGATCAGTGAACTGCGCGGCCGCCGTCCGCCGGCGGACGGGGCGGCTCGCTCGGAACGCACCTGGGCGGGATACCGCCGCGGTACCTGCCCTCAAGAGCCGTACCTGCCCCCAAGAGCCGGACCCGCCCTTAAGAAAGATTGTCGAGCACGTCCTTCAGGCCGGCCGCGATGACCGTGTGCGGTGCGGTCCGCAGTTGTTCACGGTCGTGCGCTCCGCCGAGGACACCGATGACGTGCCCGGCTCCGGCACGCGTGCCGGCAAGCAGGTCGTTGACCGTGTCACCGGCGACGAGGACGCGCTGGACCGCGTCGATGCGGAGCTGGATGACCGCGGACAGGATCAGATCGGGGTAGGGGCGGCCCCGGAGTGTTCCGGACTGGGCGACGGTGAGGTCGATCAGGTCGCGCCAGCCGAGGGTTTCGAGGAGTGCGTCCTGGACCGTGGCGTCGAAGCCGGTCATGAGGCAGGTCCGCACACCGCGTTCACGCAGCCCGGCGAGGACGTCCTCCGCTCCGTCCTTCGCGGTCAGTTCACCGGCCAGCACCGCC
Source organism: Streptomyces sp. NPDC001508 (assembly GCF_040298665.1). Lineage (NCBI taxonomy): Bacteria > Bacillati > Actinomycetota > Actinomycetes > Kitasatosporales > Streptomycetaceae > Streptomyces > Streptomyces sp. NPDC001508. The sequence goes on along the minus strand of NZ_JBEPAP010000009.1, from coordinate 175,853 downwards.
TTGAGCATGAGGTCGACGAAGGCGCGGTGCGCTTCGGCTGCCTTGTGGGGGTCGGGCGTCAGGCGGTTGAACATGTCGGTCTTCGCCATGCCGCGCAGGGGGCGGAGCGTTTCCGGGGTGATCGCGTCGAGGCCGGCGAGGTACAGGGCCTCGTCCACGGCCCGTTCGACGGTGCCGTTGTCCGCGATGGTGGTACCGGCCATGTCGAGGACGGCCAGGTCTATCGCTCGGGAGCTGTCATGGTGGGACACAGGTGTTCCTTCTACAGGGAGTGTTCGATCGTGATGTCGGCCATCACGTCGAGTGCTTTGGTGGACGCCTTGGGGCGGCGGACCGCGATGCCGACGAAGAGCGTGTCGACGATGCCCAGGTGGGCGAGGCGGCTTGCCATGGCTTCGAGTCGGAAGCCGTGCTCGGGCGCTCCCGCGATCAGCGCGGCGTTCGCGACGCGGGTCAGCGGGGACTTGGTGAAGCTGGTGACGGCGACGACGAAGGCGCCCGCCGCCCGGGCCGCCTCGGCGGCCAGCAGCGACTCGCGGCTGGCACCGGTGTGGCTGATGACCAGGCACACACAGGAGTCGTCGAGATGGCGTGCGGCCAGATGCTGGGCCATCACATCGGTCGGGTACGTCGTCACGAGGCCGAGCGCGGACAACCGGTAGGCGGCGTCGTGGGCCGGGGCGGCGGAGGTCCCGTTCCCGACGACGAGGACGCGCGCGGCCACCGCCATGCGGTCGATGGTGAGGGACAGCAGTTCGGGATCGACGGTCTGTGTCGCGTCGACCAGGGCCCGGCCGCTGCGGCGCAGGATGCGATCCAGCATCTCGCCGGCCGGGGTCCGGCCGTCTATCCCCTCTTCATGGGCGAGTTCCTGCTCCTGCTCGCCCTGCTGGGCGAGATCGCGGGTGATGGCGAGCTTGACGTCCTGGTAGCCCCGGTAGCCGATGCGCTGGCAGGCACGGACCGCGGAGGACTGTGCGACGCCCGCCCGCTGGGCCAGTTCGGTCACCGAGCCGCGTACGACAGCTTCGGGGTCGCCGAGGATCAGCTCGATGACCCGCTTGTCCGTGGCGCCCAGGTTGGGCAGCGCCGCTTGGGCACGGGTGACGAATTCGCCGCTCACCAGGGACGACTTGGCTGCAACCACGAGGCCTCATTTCGCCGTGCGAACACAGATCGACTGTCGATGCGGGCAGGAGACTAGCACGGAATGGATAATCCATCCTGATCTCCCGGATTAGTTGGATAGTTCATCCCCCGGTAACCCCGGCTTGGTCCGCACGCCATTCCCGCCTCTGAGCCTGGCACCGCCGGCACAGGGCGGCAGCAGTGCCGACGGACCCTGAACCGGACGGCCACCCAGCGCGGCGTGCCCCGCGGTGGCCCCTGAGGAAGGAGAGATCGATTCCTGCCACACCACTCACCCTGATCGCGGTCATCGACGGCCTCCGGCCGGCCGCTCTGCATGCCTCCACCACCCCGTTCCTGTCGCGATCGGCCGACGAGGGCTGCTCCTACGACCACGCCGTCGCCGCCTTCCCCGCGTTGACCCGGACCAACGCCGCGACGCTGGCGACGGGATGCCACCCCGGTCGTACGGGGGTCTTCGGAAACCGGGTGTGGCATCCCGAGCTGGGTCATATCGACACGGGGGTCGCCGATGACGTGCGCCGACTGCGCGACGCCGGGGCCATGCCGCAGGCGTCCGTCGCGGAGCGGCTCAGCAGGTCGGGACGCTCCGCCGTGGTCGTCGGCAACGGCTCGGCCGGCTGCACCTACCTGCTCAATCCCGGCAGCGACGCCGGACACGGGACCAGGATCGCCTCGGTCGGTCCCGAGCCCGAGGTCCACCGGTCCGTTCCCGCCGGTGTCAGGGCCGCGATCGAGGATCTGGGGCCGCGCCCCGCGTCCGACGACGAGGCGCTGGAATGGGCGGTCGCCGCAGGGGTGGTCTCGATCACGAAGCAGGCTCCCGACCTGCTGGTCTTCTGGTCCGGGCAACCCGACACCGCCCACCACGCCACCGGGTTGACGTCGACGGCCAGCACCGAGGCGATCCGGCGAACCGACCAGGCCGTACGCGCGCTGCACACCGCCGTGCTCGACACGGGCCGCGAGTGCAATCTGATCGTCACCGCCGACCACGGCTTCTGCGACACGATCGAGTCGCTGGAGCTGACCGAGACACTGGACCTGATCGCCAAACGCTCCGGGCTGCCCCCGAACGGATTCGTGCCCACGTTCAACAGCGGCGCCGTCTTCGGCTACTTCGAGCCCGGCACGGCACCGCACCTGCGGGCCGCCATGGCCGCCCGGATCGTCCAGGAGCCCTGGGCGGGACCCGTCTTCTGCGCGGACGCCCACTGCCCCGACGGCGCGTTCCCGCTGTCGTCGGCCGTGAGCGGAGACTCACCGTTCACGCCGGACCTGATCATCACCATGCGCACCGAAGCGGCCGACCAGCGCGGGCCCGCGGACCCGCCGGCCCGTGCCCTGGCCGCACGGGCCTCCGGAACCCGGCCGTACCGCGGTGTGCACGGCACCGTGCACCCGGCCGACATGCGTATTCCACTGATCCTGCACGGGCCGGCCTTCAAGATGCGCACCCGGCGCACCGAGCCCGCGGGGCCGGCCGACATCGCCGCGACCGCGTACACGCTCGTCACCGGTGCGCCGCTCGACGACATCGACGGCCGGGTCCTGACCGAGTCGCTGCGCGATGCCACCGACAGCCCCGAACTCCTCGTGGAAGAACGGACGATCAGGCGCGGTGACACATCCCTCGTCGTGCGCCGGGCCGGGGGCCGTTCCTACCTGGTGGGCGGTGTATCGGGCCAGGGGACGCCGCCCGAGCAGCGCGATCCCACGCAGCGGGGCCTTGCCGAACCGGCCGCCGCGGGGCGGCAGGCCGACTCGGGAAACGGGGAATAGGCCCGTGGCCGCCCTGTCCCCGACCGCCGCACTGCGCCAACGCGCCGCCGCTGCGCCGTGAGGGCGTCGACGTCCTCGACTTCTCGGCGGGCGAACTCGACCTGCCGACGCCCGCCCACATCGTCGCCGCGGCCGTGGACGCCGCGTACGAGCCGGAGTACCACACTACGGACCGACCGGCGAAGAGGACGACCTGCGCCAAGCCGTCGCCGACCGGCTCACCCCACGGGCCGCGGCTCCCCTCGACGGATCGCGGGTGCTGGTCACCAACGGTGCGCAGCAGGCCCTGTTCAACACGTTCATGGCGCTGCTCCAGCCGGGCGACGAGGTGCTGAACCCGGCGCCGTACCGGGTGGCCCTCCCCTCGTCGGTCCGGCTCGCCGGCGGCCGTCCGGTGGCCGTCCAGCCGTCCACCGGCGAGCTGAGAGTGATCCCGGACGCCCTGGCGGCGGCCCGGCCGCCGCCGACCGGGCCATCGTGCTGTGCTCGCCGAACAACCCCGCCGGCCTGGTCCACGACCCGTCGGAGCCGCGCGCCCCAGTGACCTGGGCGGCCGGCCACGGCATCTGGATCGTGTCGGACGAAACCTGTGTCGACCTCGGCTTCCGGCCCGTCACGGCGCCGGGACGGGTCGAGCCGGCCATGGCCGACCGGCTCGTCACGATCGGCGGTGTCTCCAAGTCCTTCGCCATGACCGGTTGGCGGGCGGGCCGGATGTCGGGCCCCGAGCATGTCATCGAGGCGGCGACCGCCGTCCAGTCCCACACGACCTCCAACGTCGGCCGCATCGCGCAGGCGGCCGCGCTCACCGGGCCGGATGTCAGCGCCGGCTTCCGTGCGACCCTCCGCGACCGGCTGCGTCTGTGCGCTTGCGTCCTGGAACCCCTCGGCCTGTACCAGACACCCCCTGACGGCGCGTTCTACGTCTTACCCGGCGCCCGCCGGTTCCACCCCGACGACATCGCGGTGGCGGACCGGCTGCTGAGCGCCGGCGTCGTCACCGTGCCGGGCACGTCGTTCGGCGCGCCCGGACACCTGCGGCTGAGCCTCGCCGTCGAGGAGGCACAACTGCGCAAGGGACTGCGGCTCACGGCCGACGTCCTCAACGACTGGGCCGGCTGACCGCCCGCCCGGACACCTCGGCCTTCGCGCCGGGAACCCACCGGTTTCCGCAACCAGCCGGGAGCCCTCGTCCACGCGTGCACCGCGCTCCTGCGGCCCTTGCCGGGCCGCGCCCGCCCCGGTCTTTTCCGGCGGCTCACCGACCTCGCCCACGCCCGGGCCATCCGACCTCAAGGAAGGTGCCTCCAGTGACCTCACTCATCGTCTCCGACCACAACCCCGACGATCTGCGCCGCCGTGAGAGCCCCGTCTTCATGAGCGGCAACCTGCCGCCCGACGTACCGGAGGTGTTCGACGCACGGTACGGTGCGGCCCTCGACTCCGCGCTCGCGCGGCGGTCGCCGTCCCGTCTGATCGGCGCACACCAGTACCGCGGCTCCGACCGTGATCGGGCCGCCGGTGCCGCGTTCACCGCCCGGCGCCTGGGCACGACGCCGGCCCCGGAGCGGGTCGTCGTGGCCAACGGCACCCAGAGCATCCTCATCCAACTGCTCTCGGGCCTGGTTCCCCGCGGCGGGCTGCTCGCCGTCGAGGAACTGACCTACCCGACGATCCGCACCTTCGTCCAGACCCTCGGCATCGACGTGGCTCCCGTGGTGATGGACGGCGAGGGCATCGATCCGGAGGCGTTCGAGCAGGTGTGCCGGACCCGGCGGCCCGCCGCCCTGTACACCATGCCGACGTTGCAGAACCCCACCGCCGTCACCATGGGCACCGACCGCCGCCGCGCGATCGCCGACGTCTGCCGTCGGTACGGCGTGTGTGTGATCGAGGACGACATCTACAGCCTGCTCCCCACGGACGCGCCCCCGCCGCTGTCCGCATACCTGCCGGAACTGTCCTGGTATGTGCTCGGCACCGCCAAGAGCATCGCGGCCGGGCTGAAGGTCGCCTACGTCGTCACGCCGGACGAGGAGTCCGCCAAGGCACGGTTCTGGCCCGGGGTCCGCAGCACCTACTGGATGGTGGCACCGATCAACGCCGCCGTGATGAGCAGCCTCGTCGAGGACGACGGGGCCACCGCGATCATCGACGCGGTCCGGGAGGAGACCCGCACCCGCCACGAACTGGTGACGGACGCGCTCGCCGGGATCGACCACCGCACGACGCCCGAGTCGCTGCACGTCTGGCTGCCCCTCCCTGCGGGCCGTACCGCTCAGGAACTCGCCGCCGCCGCACTCGCCGCGGGCGCGTCCATCGGCACCAGCGACACCTTCTACTTCGGCGCCGGCACCGCCCCCGAGGCGGTCCGGTTCGGTGTCGGCGCGCCGCCCGACCGCGCCGCCCTGGAGCGCGGCCTCACCGCCGTCCGGCACGCCTGGCACCGCTGATCACCAAGGAGACCCGGAAGATGCCCAAAGTACTCACCGACGCACAGGTCGAGGGCTACCGCAGCGACGGCTACGTATGCCCGGTCCGCGCCTTCGACGCCGACGCCGCGGCCGGCTACCGCGACCGGATGGACCGGCTGGAGGCCGACCATCCCGGTCTGTGGGCGCGCGCCAAGGTCAAACCGCACCTCCTCATGACGTGGCTCGACGAACTCATGCGCGAGCCGCGGATTCTCGACGCCGTCGAGGACGTGCTCGGTCCCGACATCCTGGCCTGGGCGACCGGCCATTTCGACAAGAAACCCCACGACCCGGGGTTCCTCGCCTGGCACCAGGACGCCACCTACTGGGGGCTGTCCGAGCCCAGCGTCGTCACCGCCTGGGTGGCGCTGACCCCGAGCAACCGGCAGAACGGCTGCCTGCGTGTCGTCCCCGGAACCCACACCGCGGGCCAGCTGCGGCACACCGACACGTTCGCCGCCGACAACATGGCCAGCCGCGGTCAGCAGGTCCAGGTCGACGTCGACGAGGCGACCGCCGTCGACCTCGAACTGGAGCCGGGCGAGTTCTCGCTGCATCACACGATGCTGGTGCACGGCTCCCTGCCGAACACATCGGACGTGCGGCGGTGCGGGATCACCATCCGGTATGTCGCCGCGCACGTCCGGCAGACCACCGGCTTCCAGGACAGCGCAACGCTGGTCCGCGGCACCGACCGCTACGGGCACTTCCGCCCGGAACCGCGACCGACCGCGGACTTCGACCCGGCCGCATCCGCCTTCTACGACGAGGTCGTCGGCGAGGCCCAGCGGCGCAAGGCGGCCATCGCCGCGCAGACCGACTCGACGAGGAGTGACCGATGACCACCGCACCAACCCGGATCTTCACCGACATCGACCTGGACGCCGACGGGGAGACTCACGGCTATCTGCGGCTGCCGCTCGCCGTGCACACCACATCCGACGGGGAAGCCGGCTACGGCTACACGGGCATCCCGATCGTGTCGCTGCGTAACGGCGACGGACCCACCGTGCTGCTCATGGCCGGCAACCACGGCAACGAGTACGAGGGTCAAGTGGTGCTGATGCGGCTGCTGCAGCGGCTGCGGGCCGCCGATCTCACCGGCCAGCTCATCGTCCTTCCCGCCGCCAACGCACCCGCTGTGGCGGCGGACCAGCGGACCTCCCCGCTCGACGGCGGCAACCTCAACCGCAACTTCCCGGGCCGGCCCGACGGCCAGCCCACGGAGATGATCGCCCACTTCATCGAGAGCCACATCCTGCCCCGCGTGCAATTCGCCTTCGACCTGCACTCGGGCGGCAAAACGGGTGAATACCTCCCCGTCGCCGTGGTCGCGCGGTCGGACGACCCGGACAGGTTCGCCCGCTCCCTGGACATGCTGAGGGCGTTCGGCATGCCCAACTCGATGATCATCGATCATTCCACCGGCGGCGATGCCTCGCTGATCGGCGCCTGCCGGCGCACAGGCGTGTTCCATCTGTCCACGGAGCTGGGCGGTGGCGCGTCGGTCGGACGCGAGGAGGTCAGGCTCGCCGAGCACGGCGTGCTGCGGCTGCTGCACCACGTCGGCCTGTTGCGGACGCCGCTCACCACCGAACCACCCGCCACGACGACGATGCTGCACCGGACACCGGCACACGAGTACATCTACGCCGGCTCCACCGAACGCGGACTGTTCGAGCCTCTGGTGTCGCTGGGGGACCAGGTCAGCCAGGGTCAGGTCGTCGGTCTGATCCGCTACACCACCGCGCCGTGGCGGGAGCCGGAGCCCGTGGTGTCCCCCTGCGACGGTGTCGTGCTCGCACGGCGCATCCCCGCCCGCACGGGCCTCGGAGACTTCGTCTTCGTGCTGGGCCGACCGTGGGAAGACGGTGCGTGACATGGAACTGAAGTCACCGGCCAGAGCCACCCGCAGAACCGCGTCCTCGACGGCCGCCGGCGCCACCGTGGCGCCGACACCGTCGGCGGTGCGGGTGTCCGCGGCGACCAAGCGGTTCGACCGCTCCGAGACCGACGCCCTCAGCCATGTCGACCTCACCGTGCCCGCCGGATCCATCACGGTGCTGCTCGGTCCGAGCGGCTGCGGCAAGACCACCTTGCTGCGCTGCATCGCCGGTCTTGAGACGCTCACAGCGGGCCGGATCGAGATCGGCGACACCGACGTCACCGAGGTCCCCGCCGAGGACCGCGGTGTGGCGATGGCCTTCCAGAACTACGCCCTGTACCCGAACAAGACGGTCCTCGGCAATATCGAGTTCCCGCTGCGGATGCGGCGGATCGACCGGGCGACCCGCCGCGAACGCGCCCTGCGGGCCGCCGAACTGATGCGTCTCGACGGGTTGCTCGACCGCAGGCCGAGCGAGCTGTCCGGCGGGCAGCGGCAGCGGGTCGGCATCGGCCGTGCCCTGGTCCGCGACCCCGCGGTGCTCGTCATGGACGAACCCTTCTCGAACCTCGACGCGGCGCTGCGGGACACCATGCGCACCGAACTCGCCACGCTGCAGCGGCGCCTCGGCATGACGGTCGTGTTCGTCACACACGATCAGGTCGAGGCCCTGGCCCTCGCGGACCAGTTGGTCGTCATGCGCGGGGGCCGCATCGAACAGGCCGGACCCCCCGAGGACGTCTACCGGACCCCGGCGACGACCTTCGTGGCCACCTTCCTCGACGGGATGAACATCTTCGCCGCCGAAGGACCGTTCGCGACCCACCCGATGCCCGGGGCCGCCACCGTCGGTTGCCGGCCGGACCACCTGCGGGTCGGCACGGGCGAGGGGGACGACATCGACCTGCGCGGTCAGGTCCTCATGTCCGAACTGCGCGGGCGCGACCGCCTCGTCCACCTCGACATAGGCGGCCGGAGCGCCCGGATGCGGGTACCGGCGGACATCCGGCCGAGCGAGGAGATCGCGCTGCACGTGCGGCGGTCCGATCTGCACTACTTCACCGCCGACGGGGTGCGCTGCCCATGACCGCACTGCTCGACACCTCCGCCCCGCGGCGACTGCGGGCCCCACGGCGGTATGTACCCGCGCTGCTGGTGACGCCGGCCGCGAGCCTCCTGATGATCTTCTTCATCGTGCCGCTGAGCACGGTGATGGTGCTGACCCTGTTCGACTACCAACCGCTCACGCGCTCGATCCGCTTCGTGGGGCTGCGCAACTGGGACCGCATCCTGACCGCCCCCGAGTTGCAGCAGGCCACGGTCAACACCCTGCTGTACGCCGTGCTGACGGTACCGGTGATCGTCGGCCTCAGTCTGCTCGCGGCGCTCGGCATCCACGCCCTGCCCCGTTGGGGCGGACTGTGGCGCACGGTGTACTTCCTGCCGACGATCGCGACGATGGCGGCGATGTCGGTGGTGTGGCGCTGGCTGTTCTACCCCGACACGGGTCTGGTCGACTCCACCATCGGGCGGCTGACCGGAGCCACCGACTGGCTCCACTCCACCACGCTCGCGCTGCCGGCCATCGCCGTGATCGGCAGTTGGGCGGGGATCGGCTCGTCGATGGTGATGTTCCTCGCCGGCCTGTCCAGCGTGCCGCAGCACCTGCACGAGGCCGGCCGGCTCGACGGCGCCGGGCCCTGGCACAGGTTCTGGCACATCACCTGGCCGGCGCTCGGGCCGTCGACCATGTTCGCCCTGATCATCGCCACCCGCGACGCGCTCCGTGTCTTCGACCAGGTGCATGTGATGACCGACGGCGGACCACTGGGGTCGACCGAGACCCTGGCGGACCTGCAATGGCGGTACGGCGTCAGCTATCTCGACATCGGCAGCGGCTCGATCGTCAACACCGTCCTCCTCGGTCTGGTACTGGTCACCGTCGCCGCGCAGTACCTCGCCGGCGGACGCCGACTGGAGAAGGCGGGTGCGCGATGAGCACGACGATGCGGCGCCGCATCGGTGTCCACACGGCGGTCGCGGCCGGCGGCGTGATCATGCTCGGGCCCTTCGTGCTGATGCTCGCGGGCGTGTTCCTCGCGGGCAACCCGCTGAGCGGGCAGCTGACCTGGCACTTCACCCTGGCCCATGTCCGCGACGCCTGGGCCGCGCTGGACTGGCCGCGCGTGTACGGCACCAGCGTGCTGGTGACCGGAGCGATCTTCGCGGCACAAGTGGTGACGTCGCTGCCGATCGCGTACGCGCTGGCGCGCTGGCAGTTCCGCGGCCGAAGGCTGACCTTCAAGCTCGTGCTGATCTGTCTGGTCATCCCGGTCCAGGTCACCGCGATCCCGATCTACTTCCTGCTCTCGGGCCTCGGCCTGCTCGACAGCTATCTGGCCCTGATCCTGCCGAGCGTCGGCAGCGGGTTCTGCATCTATCTGTTCCGCCAGTTCATCCTCGCCATCCCGGTGAGCATGTTCGACGCCGCCCGGCTGGACGGGGTCGGTCCGGTGGCGATGCTCTGGCGGGTGGTGTTGCCGCATGTGCGTCCCGCTCTGGTCGCCGCCGGTGTGTTCAGCGTCGTCTCGCACTGGAACGACCTGTACTGGCCGTCGGTCGTCCTGACCACCGACCGCGTCGCGACCGTCCCGTACGCGGTGGCCGGGGTCTCCGGACCGGAGAGCACCGTACCGCTGAGCGTGCAACTGGCGATCGCCGCGCTGGCGGCGCTGCCGCTGCTCGTCTGCTTCCTCCTGGTCCAGCGGCACCTCGTCCGCGGACTCGTCCTCACCGCCGACGGTGAGTAGCCGTGGCCCGTATTCCGTATCCACGCAAGGACAGCACAGCCATGACCAGCATCGTCTCCCGACGGACCCTGCTGCTGGCCGCGGGGGCCGCCGCGGTCACGACCGCCTGCGGCCGCGAGACGTCCGACGCCCTGCGGTTCCTCGTCCCGAGCGGCGTCCGCGCGCAGGCCGTCGGTGCCACCCTCGGCCCGGACTTCACCCGGCGCACCGGCATCTCTGTTGAGCTTCAGCTCAGTGGCGCCGGCGGCAACTGGACGGACGTCGACGGCCGGCTGGCCACCGCGTTCGCCGCCGGTACTCCCCCGGCCATGGCCGTAGTGGGGGCCAACGCCGTCCTCACCTACGCCGCGGCCGGCCTGCTGCAACCCCTCGAACCCCTGATGGCGCAGGGCGATTTCCGGCCGGACGACTACATCAAGCCGTTCCGGCGGGTGAACCAGTACGGCGGGCACACGGTCGCCGCCCTCTACAGCCTCGGCGCGATGGTGTTCTCGTACAACGCGGATGCCTTCCGCAAGGCCGGGCTCGACCCGGACCGGCCGCCGGCCACCTGGCGCGAGATGCGGTCCGCCGCGGCCGCCGTGGTGAGCAGGCGGGCCGCGCGTTACGGGGTGCTGCACTCCTACAACGCGGACTCCAACTGGACGTTCGAGAACTTCATCGGCTGGGCCGGCGGATCCCTGATGGACGCGCGGCGACGGCGCATCACCTTCGCCGACCGTCCCGGCGTCGATGTGCTCACCTACTGGCGTGACCTGATCACCGACAAGCTCAGCACCCCGACGACCACCCTGGAGATGGACGACGCGTTCCTCCGCGGCGACGCGGCCATGGTCTTCGGCCCGTCCACCAAGCCGGTGCGCTACGCCAAGGAGGCGTCGTTCGACTGCCGGACGGCCGTGGTCCCGATCCCGGACGGCGGCACCCGGCGACTGCCACCGGGCGGCGGATCACTGGTGATCTTCACCAAGGACAAGGGGCGACAGCGGGCCGCCTGGCAGATCATCCAGGCCCTCATCAGCGCCCCCGGGCAGACCGAGCTGTGCACGAACACCGGCGAGATCCCCGTCAACGTGCGGGCGACCGGCGCCCGGTACCTCGGACCGGTCATCAAGGAACAGCCGTACCGCAGGCCGGCGCTCGACTCCGTCCCGGACCTCGCGCAACGCTTCCAGTTCCCCGGCCTGCGGGCCGTTCAGATCAACGACCTGCTGCAGCAGAACATCTACGCCGCCCTCACCGGCGCGAAGGAGCCACGGCAGGCGCTCAATGACGCGGCGCGCCGGGCCGAAGCCCTCCTCGCCTGAACCGATCCATGGAGACCTGACATGCCTGACCGAAACGAAGTCGACTGGGCAACGGTGCCCTACCGGGGGCTCGGCGACGAGGCACGGCCCGAACCCGTGGACCTGGCCGCGGTCGTGGCCCAACTGCCCGACGGACTGCGGGACCGGCTCGCCGAGCGGGCGGACCGGCTCGGCTACATCAACGGGTTCCTCGCCGTGGGCCTGCACCATCCGGGCGCCGTCCTGGCACTGCTGGAGATGACGGAGCAGCTCAAGGCGGCACTGGATCCCGCGCATGTGCTGATCGTGGCCCTCGCCACCCACCAGGCGCTCGGCAACGAGTACGAACGTGTCCAGTACCTGGACGCGGCCCGCGCGCACGGCATGAGCGAGGCGTGGATCGGCGCGGCCCAGGGCCGCGCCGTCGGCGGCCTCACCGCGGCCGGGGAAGCGGTGCGCAGGCTGACCCTCGCCGTGGTGTACGCGTCGCCTCCGGCGCCCGCCCTGGCCGCGGCCGGAGCACACCTCGACGACCGGGGTCTGGTCGCGGTCATCCACCTGGCCGCGCGGTTCGTCGCCACCTCGCGCATCAGCCATGCGCTGAGCCTGCGGCCCATGACCGGGCCTTCGCACGCGGCCCACGGCGATGCGCGGGAGACGACGGCCGAGTGACCGACGAGAGCGTCGTCGGTCACTCGGTGAGGACGGGGAAGCGGCGCGGTGCCAGGAACAGCACCACCAGGAACGCCAGTGCCGCGGCGCATCCCGCGCCCAGGTAGACGGCGTGCACGGCGTCCGCGATGGCCTGCCGGGTGGCCTCCGGCGCGGTTCCGGCGTCCATCGACGCCGTCACCGAGTCGAGGTCGCTCGTGCCGCCGAGCCGCGCCGACAGCACCCCGTTGACGATCGCGCCGAAGAGGGGGGCGCCGATGGTCTGACCGGTCTGCCGGCAGAAGAAGACGGAGGCGGTGGCCGTGCCCCGCTGCGACCACCCCACCGCCGACTGGACGCCGACCACGAGCGGAAGGCTGAACAGGCCGAGCGCGGCGCCCAGCAACAGCATCAGGACCGTCGGCTGCCAGGCCCGGCCCGGGTAGGGCAGGAGGGGGAACGCGAAGAGGATCAAGGTGGCGGCGCCGACACCGAGCATCGCGGTGTTGCGGATGCCGATGCGCCGGTAGACGTGCTGGCTCACGGCCGAGGAGAGCGGCCAGCTCAGCGTCCAGACGGACAGTACGAACCCGGCGGCCACCGGGCTGAGCCCCAGTACGGACTGGGCGTAGGTGGGCAGGACCAGGCTGGGGGCGACCACCAGCAGGCCCAGAGCGCCGAGGGCCAGGTTGACGGTGGCGATGGTGCGGCTGCGCCATACCCATCCGGGCATGATGGGCTCGGCGGCCCGCCGCTCGACGACGACCACGAGCGCCACGAGAGCCAGTCCGGTGGCGAACAGGGCGAGGGACGGCGCCGACAGCCACGGCCAGGCCACCCCTCCCTGCACCAGCGCGGTGAGCAGCACGCCGCCGCAGGCGAACACGCTGAGCGCGCCGGCCCAGTCGATGGGCGGGCGTGGGCCCGGTCGGCGGCCCGGCTCATGGAGGTGACGGACGATCAGCCACAGGGCCAGCGAGCCGACCGGCAGGTTGACCAGGAAGATCCAGCGCCAGTCGGCGTAGCCGGCGAGGAGCCCGCCGAGCAGCGGACCGGCGATCGCGGACACCGCCCAGACGGTGGAGAGCCTGGCCTGGATCCGGGGGCGCTCCGCCACGGGGTACAGGTCGGCGGCGAGTGTCTGGACCGTGCCCTGGAGGGCGCCGCCCCCGAGTCCTTGGACGACACGGAAGGCGATCAGCGCCGCCATGTTCCAGGCGGCGGCGCACAGCAGGGAGCCGAGCAGGAAACACGCCGCGCCCACGACGAGCACCGGTTTGCGGCCGAAGATGTCCGACAGCTTCCCGTAGACGGGCAGGGAAACGGTCACGGCGAGCAAGTAGCCGGAGAACAGCCACGAGAACGAGGAGAAGCCGCCGAGGTCGCCGACGATCTGCGGAACCGCGGTGGAGACGATGGTGGAGTCGAGCGCCGCCAGCCCCATGGCCAGCATGAGCGCGGCGACGACGGCGCCCCGCTTGCCGGGTGCGGGATTCTGTGGCTCCTCGGCGCCCTTTGCGGGCTCGGTGCTGCCCGCGCCGGGAACCTCCGTCGTGCGTGGAATGGGTCGTATCGATGGGGTATCGGGATGCTCGCGTCCGTCGGCCGCCCTGGTCACGCGGCACGCCTCCTTAGTTGGCCGGGTGTGCGCTTCCATCGTTGGGGCCACGACGGCAATTGAGAAAGGGAATCGATCCAATAATTCTCATTGCGAATGACAATGAGTCGGCTCTAACCTCGGAGGGTGTTTCCTCCTGAGCAGGTACGGACGTTTCTGGCAGTGGCCCAATCGCTGAGCTTCACTCAGGCCGCGGCGGCCCTGGGCCTCGGCCAGCCCACGGTGAGCCAGCACATCCGCAAGCTGGAACAGGCGGTGGGCCGGCCGCTGCTGATCCGGGACACCCGCAGTGTGACCTTGACCGTCGACGGGGAGGCGATGGTCGGCTTCGCCCGCTCGATCCTCGCGGCACACGCCCAGGCGACGGACTATTTCAGCGGCACCGGCGTGCGCGGCCGGTTGCGTTTCGGAGTCACCGACGATCTGGCACTGACCCGGGTGCCGCGGATCCTGCGGGGTTTCCGGCATCTCAACCCGGGTGTCACCCTGGACCTCACCGTGTCCCAAGGAGTGCAGCTGCAACGCCGCGTGGAATCCGGCCATGTCGATGTCGCGTTCCTCAAGACGACTGCCGGAGACGGGCGGGGCCGGCTGGTGCGACGGGACCGGCTGGTGTGGGCCGCCGTCGAGGGCACCGGGCTGCTGTGGGACGAACAACGGCCGGTGCCGCTCATCGTGTATCAGGCGCCCAGCCCCAGCAGGGCGCTGGCCGTGCAGGCGCTGGAGCAGGCGGGCATCAGGCACCGTGTGGTCTGCACGGTGCGCGGGGTCAACGCCGTGCTCGCCGCCACCCGCGCCGGCCTCGGCGTCGCCATCTTTCCCCGCAGCCTGCTGCCCGGAGACCTCGTCGAGCTACCCGCCGGTGCCGGGCTGCCCGAGCTGGGCGAGATCGACCTCGTCCTGCTGACCAACCCGCACGCTCCCGCCGAACCCGTGGAAGCGCTGACCACGGCCATCCTGACGCACGCCAACCCGATCCGTTCCATCGGCGAGGATCGTCACTGGCCGGCCGAGTCGACGGGAGCGGCGGTCACCGCGACCCGCCCGTAGTCGGCCGGGTGGGGTCGCGGGGGGCCCGGTACTGCGGAGAACAGCCGCGACGCCCCGCGTTCGCTCCGTGTGGACCGCCTCCACCGCGACCGGACTGAGCGCCGATGTTCCGCGATGTCCGTGTCCGGGGCGAAGACGTCCCGGTCGAGGACGGCGAGGTCCGCGCCGCCATATCCTTGCACATCAGGCCGACTCGCGGAGGGCCGCGACACAGCTCTCGACGTCGGCGCCGGTGAGGCCGTGGCGCGGCATCTCAACGGCGCCCCGGGCGGGACGGACAGGGCGTCCTGAATGAAGGCCGGGTGTCGTGGCTCACCGGGCCACACCCGGCCCCCGTACGGGACAAAGGGTCATGCACCGGTCCGGTGGGCGCGCAGCACGTACATCTTGCGCAGGGTCTCATGGACCTGCCAGGTGCCTCGCCAACTGGCCGGCATCGCCAGGGTGGAGCCGGGGTGCAGCTCCACCGCCTCGCCGTCCTCCGTGCGGATGGTCGCGGAGCCGGTCAGCACCTGGCAGACCTCGTCGTAGCCGTCGCGGGTGGCGGTGAAGTGGCCGGGGCCGCACTCCCAGACGCCGACCTCCACCAGCCCGTCGGGCGACTGCCACAGGGTGCGGGTGGTCTCCCGCTGGCCGGTGGTGCTGGTGGGCTTGGGGCTCGCGGGAGGCAGGTCGGTGTTCGCCGCGTCGTCGAGGAAGGCGACGGACGGAACGCCGACGGTGGTGTCCATGCGGGTCAGGCTCCTTTCAGCGGCCGCTGATGACATTGGCGGCACGTGCGATGAACGAGGTGCGGCGCAGGCCGGAGTTCTCGTGCCGGTCGGCGGCGCGGTAGGCGATGTAGAGACTGCGTACGCCCAGCCAGCGCAGCGGCTCCGGTTCCCAGCCGCGCACCGTACGGTCGACCCAGGGCAGCCGCGTGAGATCGGTTTTCTGACGGAGGATCAGGTCACGCAGGGTGCGTCCGGCGAGGTTGGTCGTGGTCACGCCGTGCCCGACATAGCCGCCGGCCCAGCCGAGTCCCGTGCGCTCGTCCAGGTGGACGGTGGCGCACCAGTCGCGCGGCACGCCGAGCACCCCGGACCAGCTGTGGTCGACCGCGACGCCCTCGGTGGCCGGGAAGTGCTGTCTGAGGACGGCCTGCAACTGCAACTGGGTGGCGGCGCGGGTCTCGCCCCGATGGTCGACGTGGGAGCCGAACATGTACGGGATACCGCGCCCGCCGATGGCGATACGTCCGTCGGCGGTGCGCTGGATGTAGCAGTAGGAGTTGGCCTCGTCGCCGATCAGTTCGGCGCCGCGCCAGCCGATCTCCTCCCACACGGAGGCGGGCAGCGGCTCCGTGACGATCATGCTGCTGTTCATGGGCAGCCAGACCCGGCGGTGGCCGCGCAGCCCGGCGGTGAACCCCTCGAGCGCCCGGATGACATGGGTCGCCCGGACGGTGCCGTGCGCGGTGACCGCCGCATGGGGGCGGATCTCGGTGACCTCGGTGCCCTCGTAGACGGCGACGCCCATCCGCTCGACGACATCGGCCAGGCCCCGCACCAGCTTGGCGGGCTGGATACGGGCGCAGTGCGGGCTCCAGTGGGCGCCGCGGGCGTCGGCGATACGGACCCGGTCGGCGAGTTGGTCACGGTCGAGTTCGACCAGGTCGTTCTCGCTCCAGCCCTCGGCGCGCAGTGACGGCAGTTGCTCGCGCAGCCGTCGCTGCTGCGCGTCGTTGGTGGCGACGTGCAGCAGGCCGTCCTTTTGTATGTCGGCCTCGATGCCTTCCTCGGTGGCGACCCGGATGACCTCGTCGACGGAGGAGAACATGGCGCGTTGCAGGGCGACGGCCGGCTCCCGGCCGTGCGACTTGGCGTAGCGGCGCATCTGGCCGGGCGGCTCAGCGCTGAGCCAGCCGCCGTTGCGGCCGGAGGCGCCGAAGCCGGCGAACTCCTTCTCCAGGACGGCGATCCGCAGGTCGGGCTGGGCCTGCTTGAGGTAGTAGGCGGTCCACAGGGAGGTGAAGCCGCCGCCGACGAGTGCGACGTCGACGTCGAGGTCGCCGGGCAGCGCGGGACGGCGGGAGGGGACGCCGCCTTCCCGGAACCAGAAGGAGACGTCGCCGTTGACGAAGGTGGGGCTGGTGGTGAGGGTGACGCTCATCGTCCGCTCTCTTTCACGGTGGGGACCGGGACCCGGTCACCGGAAGTGGATGGGCGGGTGGTGCCGGTGGGATCGTCGAGCAGGACGCCCCGCTCGACGTCCCAGACCACGGTGACCTCGTCGCCGTGGCGGACGCCGGACAGCCGGTCGGCCTGCTCGCGGGAGAGCAGTACCGTGCCGTCGGGCAGGGTGAGTTCGAGCTTGCGGCCGGAGCCCAGGTATATCTCCTGGGTGACCCGGGCGGGCAGTGCGTTGACCCCGGCGGCGACCGGCGCCTCGGCCTGCTGCACCCGCACATGCTCGGGGCGGACCACGACGGCGGCCGCTCGACCCGGGGCCGCGCGGCCTGCGACCCGTACCGTGCGGTCGCCGACGCGCAGGAAGGAGTCGTCGCCGTCCGGTTCGACGTGTCCCCGGACGGTGCAGGACTCGCCGAGGAACTCGGCCACGAAGAGGCTGCGGGGCCTTTCGTAGAGTTCGCTCGCGGTGCCGACCTGCTGGATGCCGCCGTCGTCGAAGACGGCGATGCGGTCCGACAGGACCAGTGCCTCGTCCTGGTCGTGGGTGACGAAGACGAAGGTGGAGCCGACCTCCTGATGCACCCGCTTGATCTCCATCTGGAGTGATTCGCGCAGCTTCTTGTCGAGTGCGCCGAGCGGCTCGTCCATCAGCAGCACGCTCGGCTCGTACACCACGGCCCGGGCCAGCGCGACCCGCTGCTGCTGGCCGCCGGAGAGTTCGCGCGGCCTGCGGTGGCCGTAGCCGGTGAGCCGCACCGTCTCCAGGGCCGCCTCGACCATCTCGGCGCGGCGGGCCCTCGGCACCTTGCGCTGTTTGAGCGGGAAGGCGACGTTCTCGGCGACGGTCATGTGCGGGAAGAGCGCGTAGTGCTGGAAGACCATGCCGATGTCACGCCGGTGCGGTGGCAGGTCCTGCATCTGCCTGCCGCCGATGGTCAGCGTGCCCGAGGTGGCGGTGGTGAACCCGGCGATGATGTTGAGGGTGGTGGTCTTGCCGGAGCCGCTGGGGCCCAGCAGGGTCATGAACTCGCCCGGTTCGATGACCAGGGAGACGTCGTCGACGGCGACGGAGTCCGCGTACTCCTTGCGCACCTGCGTCAGTTCGATGCGGGCTCCGCGCGCCTTGATGAGGCGGGTCTCAGCGGACACGGTTCCTCCTGGCGGTGGCGAAGGTGGCGGCCAGTACGAGCACCGTGGTGAAGACGATGATCAGGGTGGCGGCCGCGGCGATGGTGGGGTCGGTGTCCCGGGTCACGCTGGCGAACATCCGGACCGGCAGGGTCTGCAGGTAGGGGCTCTGGATGAACAGCGAGACCACGACCTCGTCGAAGCTGGTGACGAAGGCGAACAGCGCACCGGAGACGACGCCGGGGGCGATCAGCGGCAGGGTCACCTGCCGGATGGCGGCCCACCGGTTGGCGCCGCAGATCAGCGCGGCGTCCTCGAGGCGCCGGTCGAAGCCGCGCAGGCTCGCGGTCACCGGGATGATCACGAACGGCAGGGCCAGCACGGTGTGGGCGGTGACGAAGCCGAGCAGGGTGCCCAGCAGGTTGTACTGGAGGAAGAGCGCGTACACGCCGATACCGACCACCACGGTGGGCACGATCATGGGTGCCAGCAGCAGGCCGTACGACGTCTTCACCCAGCGTGATGCGGACCGGGTGAGCGCGATCGCGGCGGCGGTGCCGAGGACGGTGGACACCAGGGCGACGAGGGCGCCGATCTGGAGCGAGGCGAGCATGGCATCGGTCCACTGGCGGTTGGTGAAGAAGTTGGAGTACCAGCGGGTGGACCAGCCGCTCGGCGGGAACACCAGGGACGCCTTGTCGGTGAAGCTGAGCGGGATCACCACCAGGGTCGGCGCGATGAGCCAGCAGCCCACCAGGGCGCTGAACGCCCAGAGCGCGATCCGCGCGATTCCGGTTCTCATCGGGCTCCTCCCCGGGCACGGGTCAGTCGCAGGACGACGCCGACCAGTGCGAGCAGGACCAGCGTCACCGCCAGCAGCACCACGCCCATCGCTCCGCCGCGGCCCCAGGCGAGCAGCCCGTTGACCTGGGTGAAGATCTGTTGCGAGATCAGCGCCTGGTCGGGCGAGCCCAGGAGTGCCGGGGTGATGTAGAAGCCGAGCGAGGTGATGAACACGGTCAGGGAGCCGGCGCCCACGCCGGGCAGCGACAGGGGCACGAAGACCCGCAGGAACGCGGTAGCCGGGCGGGCGCCCATGCCCTGCGCGGCGTCGAGGAGCCGGCGGTCGATGCCGCTCATCACCGCGAACAGCGGCAGCACCATGAAGGGCATCAGCACCTGGGACATGCCGATCACCACCCCGGCGGGGGTGCGGATCAACTGCAGTGGTCCCAGGCCCACGGTGCCGAGGAGCTGGTTGACCAGGCCGTTGTCCTGGAGCAGCACCACCCAGGCGAAGGTGCGCACCATGAGGCTGGTCCAGAACGGCAGCAGCACCAGCAGGGTGAGCCAGATCCGCGCACGGGCGCCGACCACGGTCATCAGGTAGGCGTACGGGTAGGAGAGCACCAGTGTCACCAGGGTGACGACGGCACCGATGGTCAGCGTGCGGACCAGGGTGGCGAGGGCGACGTCACTGGTGAAGAACCAGGAGTAGTTGCCCGCGCCGGGCGTCGGCTCGGTGACGCTGCGCCAGATCATCAGGCCGAGCGGCACCAGGAAGAGCACGGCCAGCAGGACCACCGCGGGCAGCAGCAGCCATCCCCATCGGCCGTCGGCGCCCTTGCGGGGCCGGCTGCCGGTGGCCGGGGAGGCGATGTCGATCAGGGCTGTCATCGCTCACCGCGCCAGCCAGTCGGACCACTTCTGGATGATCTGCTCCTGGTTCTTCGCCCACCACGCGCTGTCGACCTTGAGTGCCTGGGACTGCCGTTCGGGGGTGGTGGTCAGATACTGCGAGCCGAGCTTGTCGAGCTTGGGGCGGGAGTCGGTGTTGATCGGCGAGTAGGAGGTCAGTTCGGTGAGCTTGGTCTGCTGGGCGGCGCCGAGGTAGTAGTTGATCAGTGCCATGGACGCCTTGGGGTTCTTGGCGCCGACGGGGACGGCGATGGAGTCGGAGACCGGCAGG
Organism: Streptomyces sp. NPDC001508; assembly: GCF_040298665.1. NCBI lineage: Bacteria > Bacillati > Actinomycetota > Actinomycetes > Kitasatosporales > Streptomycetaceae > Streptomyces > Streptomyces sp. NPDC001508. The sequence goes on along the minus strand of NZ_JBEPAP010000009.1, from coordinate 155,880 downwards.
AACTGGTTCCATTGCGGTGCGAAATGAGCCCCGTTCTTGACCGCCGAGTAGGCGCGGCCGGACCACACCATGGCCATGGAGACCTCGCCGGACTCCAGCAACTGCTGAGAGCGGGCACCGGTGTCCCAGAAGACGATGGAGGAGCGGACACTTGTCAGCTTCTTCAGCGCCCGGTCGACGTTCAGCGGGTACAGCTGGTCGGGAGCGACCCCGTCGGCGAGCAGGGCCGCCTCCAGCGCGCCCGGGGACGCGTCCGACGGGATGCCGGGTACGGCGCGTTTGCCCGGGTACTTGGCGGTGTTGAAGAAGTCCGCCCAGCCCTTCGGCGGGTTGCTGCCGAACTTCTTCTTGTCGTACATCAGGACCACGCCGTAGCTCATGGCCGGCACGGAACACTTGCCCCGCATGTTCTTGGGCAGCTTGGAGGTGTCGACGATGGTGGTGTCGAGCGGCATCAACAGCTTGCCGCACTGGCGCTCGGCCCACAGGGTGTCGGTGTCCACCACGTCCCAGGTGACGTTCTTGGCGTCGACCTGGGCCTTGATCTTGGTGTAGTCGGTGGGGCCGTCGGAGAGCAGCTTCGCCCCCGACTCGGCGGCGAACGGCTTCACCGCGGCGGCCTCCTGGCCGTCCTGGAAGATGCCGCCGTAGGAGGTGAAGGTCAGGGTGACACCGTCGAGCGCGCCCTTCTTGACCTTGCCCGCCTGGGCCGGCCCGGGGCCGAGGTCGACATCGGCCGAGGTGGGGCTGGTGCCGACGCAGCCGGTGAGGGTCAGGAGCAGGGCACCGACGGCAGCGGTACACCCCATGATTTTGTGTGATATTCCGGGCATGACTGACTCCAGGGATGAGCGGTGAAGGCGCACGGAGACGGTGCAGGCGCCAAGCGCACGACGCGGGCACGGGGCACGCGGGACGCCGGTGAGAGAGGGACGGGGAAGAGGTGTGCGCCACAAGGAGGGGAGGGGGCGCGCCACGAGATGTGACAGTGCGCCGCAGGGGAGGTGTCGGGGTGCGGTCAGTCCGGTGTCGGCGGGCTGATGATCCAGAGGATTTCGGCGGGTGTTTCATGGCTGTTGACCACGCGATGCGGCACCGAGGAGCGGTATTCGATGCTGTCGCCGGCTTCCAACTCATGGGAGCGGCCGTCGAGTTCGACTCGCACGGCACCACTGATCACCAGGAGGATCTCCTGGGAGTCGCCATGGGTGTAGGCGTCGTCACCGGTGGAGGCCCCCGGGTCGAACTCGCCCGAGTACACCTCCAGATGACCGAGCGGACGCTGGGAAATAAGGAATTTGCGGCTTCCCGGGGCGGTGTGCAGCATGGGCCGGTCGGCCCGTCGCACCGCCTTCGGACCGGGCGCGCTGTCCTGGTCGAACAGATCGGCCACGGTGACGCCGAGCGCCACGGCGATCCGCCGCATCATGCCGATGGAGGAGTTGACCTGCCCGCGCTCCAACTGGCTGAGGAAACCGGGGCTGGCCTGGGCCGCCTCTCCCAGGGCCCGCAATGACATCCGCCGCATCTTCCGGTACTCCCGGATCCTGGCTCCCAGAGCCAGGTCAGCGGCTTCGGCGAGGACTTCGCCGGAGCGTTCCTGCAGTGAACGATCAGTCATGGGCGAACACCTGATGCAACGTCAGCGAACACTTTGTTCGCTGGAGTGATACGGACCGTACGCTGGCGTGATGCGCAACACAAGACCCCGTCACCGCCGTCACCGGACCGTGACCAACCTCGTCAACCGGCCGTCGCCCAGGGTCAGCCGTCCGGCGCGACACGTGTGCGGGTGACCCGCCAGAGGTCGGCGAGGCGGGTCAGTCCGGCGGTCAGCTCGTCCGGGTCCTTCCAGAAGGGGATGCGAAGGTGGTCCTGGAAGCCTTCGACCGACGAGAACACCGGGCCCGGCACGATGACGATGCCGTTGCGCCGGGCCGTCTGGGCGAACGCCGTCGTGTCGGTGCCCGGCAGGCGCACCCAGAGGCCGCTGCCGCCCTGCGGCTCGGTCCACGACCACTCCGGCGCATGCCGATTGAGGGTGTCGACGGCCGCACGCAGGCTGCGGAGCAGATGGCGGCGACGCAGCGAGCGGGCGTTCGCGAGATCGTCGAGACCCGGTACGGGGCGAGGACACGCGGCAGCCACCTCCAGTCCTTGGGCCATTCCCGCGGAATTGGCCCTTGAGAGGCCAATCGGCCGACCACAGTATTGGGCCAACCGTTCCGCGCCACAAGCGGAACCAGGCGAGGAGCGTCAGTGTGGCCGTCATGCTGTTCGGGACCCTGGACACCAAGGACCGGGAGTACACGTTCGTCCGCGACCTCGTCGTGCGGCTCGGGCTGGACGTCGTGCTCGTCGACACCGGCGTGCTGGGGGCGTCGGCCCTCGCGGCCGACGTGACGGCGGCCGATGTCGCCGAAGCCGCGGGCACGAGTCTGGAAACGCTGAGGGCCCGGCGCGACCGTGGACACGCGCTGGCGACGATGGCCGCGGGGACCAAGGCCGTCGCCGAGGACCTGTACACACACGGCAGGCTCAGCGCAGTGCTCGCCCTCGGCGGCAGCGGCGGCTCCTCGGTCGCCGCCGCCGTCATGCAGTCGTTGCCGGTGGGCCTGCCGAAGCTGCTGGTGTCGACGATGGCCGCCGGTGACGTCTCCGCCTACGTCGGCACAAGTGATGTCACGCTCATGTACAGCGTCGTCGATGTCGCAGGTGTCAACTCGATCTCACGGCAGGTCCTCGCCAACGCGGCGGCCGCGATCGCCGGAATGGCCACCGCGTACGACGCCCGGCGAGCTGCCGGCCCGGTGCCGCAGGACAAGCCGCTCGTCGCGGCGACCATGTTCGGCGTCACCACCCCGGCCGTGGACACGGCGCGGCGACGGCTGGAGGAGCTGGGCTATGAGGTGCTGGTGTTCCACGCGACCGGCTCGGGCGGACGCACGATGGAGGCGCTCGTCGCCGAGGGCCATATCGCGGGTGTGCTCGACCTCACCACGACGGAGATCGCCGACGAGGTCGTCGGCGGTGTGCTGTCCGCCGGACCGGACCGGCTCACCGCCGCGGCCGTGGCCGGCGTGCCGCAGGTGGTGAGCCTAGGTGCGCTCGACATGGTGAACTTCGGTCCACGGAGCACGGTGCCGCAACGGTTCGAGGACCGCACGCTGCTGGTCCACAACGATGCGGTGACGCTGATGCGGACGAGCGCGGCCGAGGCCGCCGAGATCGGTGGCGTGCTGGGCGAGAAACTCGCCGCGTCGACCGGCCCGGCCACCTTGTTCGTGCCGCGGGGCGGGATCTCCGCCGTCGATGCCCCGGACCGGCCCTTCTGGGACCCGACGGCGGACGCCGGGTGCGCCGACGCCGTGCTTGAGGCGGTGGCCGACAGTGCCGTCGAGGTCGTCGACACCCACTGGCATGTCAACGACGCCGCGTTCGCCACAGCGGCCGCCGACCATCTGCACCAACTCATCCTGAGGACGCGTCATGGATCGTAACCAGGCACTCGCCGCCTTCCGCGGCCAACGGCAGGCGGGACGGCCCATCATCGGAGCCGGTGCCGGCACCGGCCTGTCCGCCAAGGCAGCCGAGGCGGGCGGCGTGGACCTGCTCATCATCTACAACTCCGGACGCTTCCGGATGGCCGGGCGTGGCTCGCTGGCCGGGCTGCTGCCCTACGGCGACGCCAACGCGATCGTGCTGGAGATGGCCGGCGAAGTGCTGCCCGTCGTCGAACACACACCTGTGCTCGCCGGAGTCTGCGGCACCGACCCGTTTCGCCGTATGCCGTGGTTCCTCGACCAACTGCATGCCATGGGGTTCACCGGTGTGCAGAACTTCCCGACCGTCGGCCTCATCGACGGCGTCTTCCGTGCCAATCTGGAAGAGACCGGCATGGGCTTCGATCTTGAGATCGAGATGATCAGGCTTGCTGCGGAGCGCGAACTGCTCACCGCTCCCTATGTGTTCGACTCGGCGCAAGCTGCCGCCATGGCGCAGGCCGGCGCCGACATCATCGTCCCGCATCTGGGTCTGACGGCGAAGGGCAGCATCGGCGCCCGGACGACGATCAGCCTCGATGAGGCCGTTGACCGCATCCAGGAGATGCGTGACGCCGCCGTCGCCGTCGCCCCCGACATCCATGTGCTGTGCCACGGCGGGCCGCTCGCCGAACCCGACGACGTGCGCCACGTCCTGGACCGGACGCAGGGCATCGCGGGGTTCTTCGGCGCTTCGTCGATGGAACGGCTGCCCACCGAACGTGCCATCGCGGCTCAACTCCGCGCGTTCAAGCAGCTTCCCGCAGCCGACTGACCCTGCATCGATACGAACAGGAGACAACCGATGCACCGAAACCCGGACTCGATCCCCACCATGGTCTTCGACTGGGGGTCGATCAAATGGCATGTGACACCGGACGCCGTTCCGGGCGCCTCTTCGACGCTGGGAGAGGTGGTCATCAACCCCGACAAGGGCCATGACCGGCATGAACACCCCGATGCCGACGAGGTCCTCTATGTGATCGAGGGCGAGGGCAGGCAGACCGTCGGCGACGGCCCGGAATTCCCGGTACGGGCGGGCGATGCCATCTGGATCCCCAAGGGCACCCCGCACTCGACGTGCAACACCGGCTGGCGTCCGCTGCGCCTGGTGGCGACATACACACCCGGCGGCGCGGAGAAGGCACTGAGGTCCGTGCCCGGCTTCGTCGAGCTGGCTCCGGGACAGGCTCCGACGTGGGCGGTGGCGTCCCGTGGGTGAGTTCAAGCGCCACCGGGGCGGCCACGTCATTCCCGTCGTCGAGCCGGCCGTCTTCCCCGTCCACCGCGGCAAGCGGTTCATCGTGACCGGCGGCACGGGCGGCGTCGGCTCCGCGACCGTCGAACTGCTGCTCAAGCAAGGTGCCTGCGTGGTCATCGCCGATGTGTCCGAAGACGCGGCGGCGAAGCTGGCCGACACACTCGGCGGGAGCGACCGGGGTGTGCACGCGATCGGACTCGACCTGCGGGAGGAGGCATCCGTTCGTGCCGCGGTCGACCGGGCCGTGAGCACACTCGGCGGTGTGGACGGGCTGGCGAACGTCGCGGGCATGGTGAAGATGGCTCCCGCGCTCGAGCACGTGCGGTCCCTGTGGGACGACCAGTTCGCGGTGAATGTCTTCGGCCCGTTCGAGATCACACGTCTGGTGGCGGCACAGATGATCGACCAGGGCACGGGTGGCAGCATCGTCAACGTCGCCTCGGAAGCCGGCAAGAGGGGGCACCCGGACATGGTGGCCTACAACGCCGGCAAGGCCGCGATCATCAATCTGACCCGGGTCACCGCCGAAGAGTGGGCTCCCCACTCCATCAACGTCAACTGTGTGTGCCCCGGTGGCGTCGAGACACGGATGCTCCATCAGGTCGCCGACACCCACGCCCAGCACACGCCCGCCGATGCCGACGACATCTTCGCGTTCATGGCCAACGAGCAGTTGGGCCGGCACATCGCGCCGATCGAGGTGGCGTCGGTCATCTCCTTCCTGCTGAGCGACCAGGTGCAGGCGATCCGCGGGCAGAGCATCAACGTCGACGGTGGAAGCTGCCCCTACTGAGCGAACACAGGGGGAATCGCACCCACCACCGAGGGACGGGGGCACCGCAGACACCAGCGAGAGAGAGCCGATCATGACCCAGCCGAGCGGATTCGAAAACCCGGAGCACGTGCCTCATCCCGTGGACGACAGACCACCCGCGGGGCGTCTGGTTCTCTACGGGCTGCAACACCTGCTGACCTTCTATGCGGCGATCGTCGTGCTGCCGGCGATCATCGCCGCGGGCATCGGGTTGTCGGCGCGCGACACGGCTGTGCTGCTGAGTGCCGTGGTGTTCACCGGCGGCATCGGGACACTCATCCAGTCGATCGGATTGTGGAAGATCGGGATCCGGCTACCGCTCGTGCTCGGGGGATCCTCCGTCGTGATCGGGCCGGCGATCGCGATCGGCAACGCTCACGGCGGCGGCGTCACCGGTCTGCTGACGATCTACGGAGCTGCCGTACCCGCCGGGCTCGTCGTCTTCCTGGCCGCTCCGCTCTACGGAAGACTGCTGCGGTTCTTTCCTCCGCTGGTGACGGGAACCGTCATCACCATGGTCGGGCTCGCTATTCTCCCCATCGGTGTGACGCTGGCCGGCGGCGGTGACGCGTCCGCGGCCACGTTCGGCAGCCCGCGCAACCTGGCCATCGCGGGCGCGACCGTGCTCACCGTCGTCGTCGCCTACCGCGTCACCACCGGGTTGCTCAGGAGCATCGCCATCCTGATCGGCCTGGTCGTCGGCGGTGTGGTCGGTGTCGTGCTCGGAGCCGTCGACTTCAGCGGTGTCGCCGAAGCCCGCTGGCTCGCCTTCGTCGGGCCGTTCCACTTCGGGTGGCCCCGATTCGACCTGTCCGCCGTCGTGTCCATGAGCATCGCCATGATCATTGTGGCGGTCGAGAGCACGGCGAGCTTCTTCGCGGTCGGCGCGATCGTCGGCCGGGCACCGGACCAGCGCGCCGTGACGCGAGGCGTGCTCGGCGAGGGCCTGGCGACGATGCTCGGCGGTGCCTTCAGCCCGCTGCCTCCCACGACCTTCAACGGGAACGTCGGACTGGTGCGGACGAGCAACGTCCGCAGCCGGTTCGTCTGCGCGGTCGCCGGGGTTTTCATGATCGTTCTGAGCTGTCTGCCCAAAGTGGCGGCGGTCGCGGCAGCGCTGCCCAAGGCCGCCGTGGGAGGCGCCCTGCTCGTGCTGTTCGGCACCATCGCGACCGTCGGAATCCACACGCTCTCCCGTGCCGACCTGAGCAGTGATCGCAATCTGATCACCGTCGCCGTCAGCCTCGGGGCGGGAACCGTACCCGTCGCGCAGCCGCAGTTCTTCCACGCCTTCCCCCAACAGCTCCAAGTGGTGCTCAAGAGCGGCATCGTCGTCACCGCGCTCGTCGCGATAACGCTGAACATCTTCTTCAACCATCTGGGGTCGAGAACCCGGCAGACACAGGACGCCGGAGCCCTCGCGGCCGAGTAGCCGCCGTCACCACCGCGCATGGAGCGGCGTCGGTCACCTGGACTGTTTTGCGCAGGATGGGACCGCGGAGCACCCTGTAAGGGGGCCGCTGGCCTCCACGCACAGTCGATCCGGGAACACCGGGAACATCGGTCGGACAGTGGACCCCCATGCACCAGGAATCTGCGGAGCCCTCCCGGCAGGGCGACGATGTCGGAGTGGCGAGGATGTCAGGCGAACTCACTGCCTGGGGGCCTGGCGGACGCCGGTTGCTGGGTCTCGACCCCGAGGAGACGGTGGGGCGCTCTTTCTTCGACCTGTTCTCCGAACCCGCGCCGTCGGCGCTCCGCCGGTGCTGGGCGGGGCGCGAGACCTGGAGCGGGATGGTTCTTCTCCGGCATCGTGAGGGCCATGTGAAGCGGGCGGGCATCCGTCTGCGGCCGTTGTCGGACGGTGCGGGCGACACCATCTGGGTCATCGACGCCACAGGGGCCACAACGGGTGGCGACAGGACAGGTGAACTAGCGCTCCTCAAGCAGTGGGCCATCGACCAGATGCCCCTGCCCGTGACGCTCTGCGACCGCGGCCTCGTCCGTATCGCCGTCAACCCGGCCGTGGCCACCGGACTGGGCAGAGCCGAACAGGAACTCGTCGGATTCCGCCTGGGAGAGGACGCGCGCGGGCCGCTGCCACCGCCGCTGAGGGCGGTCGCCGAAGCCGCCGAGCAGGTCCTGCGCACGGGAGAGCCGGTGGCCTTTGAGCCCCGGGTCAGGACGCCGCGTGACGCCGCTCCGCGCGCCTGGCTCAGCTGGGTGTATCCGGTCAGGGATCCCGAGGGGCAGGTCCGGGCCGTGGCCTTGGCCGCCGCCGACAGCACGGCGCAGTACCAGGCGCGCCTGCGGCTGAATGTCCTGAACGAGGCGAGCGAACGGGTCGGCACCACGCTCGACCTCGCCCGCACCGCCGATGAACTGGCCCAGGTCGCCACCGAGCACTTCGCCGACTTCGTCACGGTCGACATCCTGGACGGTGTGCTCCGCGCAGAGGAGGGCGGCGGCGTCGATCCGGGCGAGACGGTGGCGTTCCGGAGAGTCGCGCAACGCTCTGTCCTGCCCAGTTGCCCGGAGTCCGGGGTCAAGCCCGGTCAGCTGCACACTGCCCAGGTCAGCGAGTCGATCGCCCGTGCGCTGAAGGCCGTGCGGCCCGTGCTGGGCCGACCGGACGACCTCGACGCCGGCGGACGGTTGCCGGCCACCATCGCCCGGTCCATGGCTGTGGAGCACGGAATCCATTCCATTGTGGCGGCGCCGCTGCACGCCCGCGGTGTCATGCTCGGTCTGGCCACATTCTTCCGGCACAGCGCTCCGAATCCTTTCAACGACGAGGACCTGCGGCTCGCAGGGGAACTGTGCAGTCGTGCCGCGGTGTACATCGACAATGCCCGTCGCTACACCCGCGAGCGTCTGACGTCTTTGGCCCTGCAGCGCACTCTGCTGCCCGAGCGGGTCCCCTTTCGGTCGGCCGCAGCCGTGGACATCGCCTCCCGCTATCTGCCTGCCACCGCGGCGATCGGCATCGGGGGCGACTGGTTCGATGTCATTCCCCTGTCGGGCGCGAGGGTGGCCTTGGTGGTGGGCGACGTCGTGGGCCACGGCATCCACGCCTCGGCAACCATGGGACGGCTGTGCACGGCGGTGCGCACGCTCGCCGACGCCGACGTGACCCCCGACGAACTCCTGACCCAGCTCGACGACCTCGTGCTGCGCCTGGACGAACAGGCCGCCGCGAAGGGGAGCGCGGTGCCGGGGACAGAGCTGGCGGAGGTCGGCGCGACCTGTCTGTACGCGGTCTACGACCCCGTATCGGGTCGCTGCGCGATGGCCCGTGCGGGTCACCCGTTGCCGGTGCTCGTGACGCCCGACGGCTCCGTGCGGTTTCTGGAGCCGCCGGCCGGGCCGCCACTGGGTGTGGGCGGGCTGCCGTTCGAAGTCGCGGAGTTCGACACCCCGGAGGGCAGCGTGCTCGCCTTCTACACCGATGGCCTGGTGGGGGACGCCCGGGGGGAGCCCGAGGCCGAACTGCGTATGTTCCGCGAGGCGCTCGCCGTCCCCGGGCGTGAGCTGGAGACGGCATGCGACGCACTGCTGAGCCACGTGCCGGCCGGGCGCCACTCCGATGACGCGGCGCTCCTGCTCGTCCGGACCAAGGCCCTCACCGACGACCAGGTCGCCGTCTGGCAGCTGACGCAAGACCCCTCCGGCGTGGCCGAGGCCCGCCGGTCAGCGATGGATGTGCTCGCCGCCTGGAACCTGCGGGACCAGCAGTTCGTCACCGAACTGGTCATCAGCGAGCTGGTCACCAATGCCCTCCGCTACGGGAAACCGCCCGTTCAACTGCGTTTGATCCGCGACACGGTGCTCATCTGCGAGGTGAGTGACACCAGCAGCACCGCCCCGCACCTCCGCCGGGCCCGCACGTTCGACGAGGGCGGCCGTGGCCTCCTCATCGTGGCGCAGCTGACCCGGCGCTGGGGAAGCCGCCAGACCCCCACCGGCAAGACCATCTGGGCCGAGATCCCCATCGTGCCGTCGACGCCGCCACTGCTTCACAAGATCTGACCTGGGCGGTTTCCGCGCTCCGCAAGGCCATCGAGCGGACCGGGCCGCCCGGTCCGCTCAGTGCTCAAGTCCCGTCCTCAGCAGGCGTTGCAGCGGTCCTCGCGCGGCGAGCAGTGCGAGGCCGAGCACGATGCCGCACACCGCGGTGAGAGCGAAGTAGGAGGTGTTGTCGATCACGGTGAACAGTTGGCCGAGCTGGCCCGACAGGGACGAACCGAGGGCGAGTGTGAGGAAGTTCAGGCCCACCATCTGGGACGTGAACTTCTCGGGGCCGATCCGCGTGGCCAGGGAAAGGCCGATCGGGCCGACGAAGACCTCGGAGGAACCGGCCGCCATCATGAACAGGAGAATGAGGACCAACGGGATCCGGGCGTGCCCGGTGGCCTCGGAGATGACGAGCAGAAACAGATACGCGCAGCCGATCTGGACCAGCCCGATGGCGACCTTGGTCACCGGACCGGGCTGACGCTCCCCCAACGTGTTCCACATCCGGGCGACGAGCGGGATGACGAGGACCAGCGCCAGCGGGCTGACGGTCGTGATCCATGCGACCGGGAACCTCCAGCCGCCGACGTGCAGATCGATGCGTTCGGTGATGAGGATGGAGATCGCGGTGAACTTCTGGAACAGGAAGCCGAAGTAGACCCCGGAGGCCAAGAAGAGGGGGAGGTAGCCGAGGACGCGCCGGCGCTCGTCGCCGCTGACGGCCGACGAGGTGGTCATGGTGAGGAAGTAGGCGGCCGCGGCCACCAGCGCGGCGATGGTCACCACGGTGGACAGGTTCTCCGCCCGCAGCACCCCGGTGGCGACGGCCGCGCCCACGGCGGCGAGGAAGGCGACGCCCGCCATGACGACGAACGGACGGCGGCCCGCGGGCAGGGGGTTGTTGACGGTCCGGGCGCGTTCGGGCAGATGCTTCATCGAGGCGACGTACTGGACGAGCGCGGCACCCATCCCGACCGCCGCCAGTGCGAACCCGTAGTGGAAGCCGACTTCGCTCTGGACCAGACCGGTGGTGAGCGGGCCGGCCACCGCACCGATGTTGATGGCCATGTAGAAGTAGGAGAAGCCGGCGTCCCGGTGGCGGCCGTCCGGGTTCTGGTCCAGTACGAACCCGACGATCGAGGTGATGTTCGTCTTCAGCGCACCGGTGCCGGCGACGATGCACAGCAGTCCGGCGCCGAGGCCGACAAGGCCGGGGGCGAAGGCCAGCACGATATGTCCGCACGTGATGACCACGGCACCGTACAGCACCATGTGCTGCGGGCTGACGAGCCGGTCGCCCAGCCAGGCACCGAGTATCTGACACAGATACACGGTGCCGCCGTAGGCGCCGACGATGCCGGCCGCGACGGACGGGTCCACGGCCAGGCCGCCCTCGGTCACCGCGTAGAGCAGGTAGAAGGAGAGGATGCCCTGAAGGCCGTAGAAGGAGTAGCGCTCCCACATCTCGGTGAGCGCCATGCTCCACAGGCCGCGCCCGAAGGGACGCTCGGACACACCCGTCGTGGCCCCGTGTGTGTCGCGGACGGCGGTTGTCTGGTGCCGTGTCTTTCTCACTCGCTGAGTCCTTCCCGATCGAGAGAGTGCCGGCCGTGGGTGGGCGGCCGGCACGGATGTTCTGCGAGACCGCGCGCGACACCGACGCCGACAGGGGAATCGGGGGGGGTGTGCTCCGCGCGGCGGCCGCGGGTCAGATGACGCGGGTCAGATGACGCGGGTCATCTGAAGGAACTGCCTGGGCACGGACGCCGACGGCGCGCTCGCTCCTGTCGGCGACCGCGCCGTCGGCAACAGCGGCCGACGGCGCCCCGATGAAATCCGCCCGGGTGGCTCAGGGCGGTGTGCCTGCCGGACCGGTCAGCCGGTGATGCCGGTCAGTGCGCGGTCGACGGCTGCGGGCGTGCGGGCCACATCCGCGTCGGTGTGCGCCGCCGAGATGTACCACGCAAGCCCGCTCTCCTCGGCGTGGATGCCGCCGCGGATCAGGTCCTCGGCCAGATCGCGCAGGGGCTCGCTCCGACCGGCGACCACGTCGGCGCAGCCGCGCCCCGGGTCGGGCGGGCGAAGGTTTTCTCGGTCATCGAGGTGTTTCTCCGGCCAGCTCGCTCAGTACGGGATCGCCGTCCCAGGCGGAGATCGGCGGATAGGCGTCCGGGTCGGTGATCACATCGATCACCGTGGCCACCGGGGAAGCCAGCGCGGCGCGCAGGGTGCCAGCCAGCTCGGCGGGCGATTCCACGCGTACGCCGCGTGCTCCGCACGCCGCGGCAATGGCCGCGTGATCGACCGGTGCGAAGTCGATGGCGTCGGTGTGGGTGGCGAACTGGTGCAGCTCGGAGTGTTTCTGGTAGCCGAGGATCGCGTTGTTCAGCACGACGACGGTGATCGGCAACCCCATGCGGACGGCCGTCTCGATCTCGGCCCAGCAGTGCCCGAACCCGCCGTCACCGACGAGCGCGACCACGGGGCGGTCCGGGTGTGCGGCCTTCGCGCCCAGCGCCATGGGCACTCCCCAGCCCAGTCCCGCCAGGCCGCGCGGCGCCAGGAACCGCTGGCCGGCACGCCGGGCGCGCAGACCGTTGCTCATCCACACGGAGCTGTAGCTCGCGTCGGCCACCACGATGGTGTCCACGGTCAGCTGGGCGTCGAGTTCGCGCATGATCCGCTCGGGCCGGATCGGCGAGGACTCCGATCCCGCCAGCGGCTCGATCTGGGCCTGGTGCGCACGCCGTGCCGCCTCGATCCGGGCGGCCACCTGCTCGCGGGCGGCCGTGCGGACGTCCAGCGAGCGTGCGCTCAGCTCGTCGATGAGCGCCCGCAGGGTCAGCTTGGCGTCGCCGACCAGCCGCAACGCCTCGTAAGTGCGGCCCACTTCGACCGGGTCCACGTCGAGGTGGACATAGGTCGCCGACGGCGGGAACAGCCGCCAGCCGTCCGTGGCGTTCTCGTTGGTCCTCGTGCCCACGAACAGGATCAGGTCGGCGTCCTCCACCAGCGGGCGTGCGTGCCGGGTCGCCCCGTTGACACCCATGGCGTAGCCGATCACGCCGACGGACAGGGGGTGGGTCTCGTCGACCGAGCCCTTGCCCATCGCGGTCGTGGCCACCGGCAGGGAGGCGAGCTGCTGGAGTTCGGCCAGTTCGGGCACGGCCCCGGACCCGTGCACCCCTCCCCCGGCGACCACCAGCGGTCGCCGGGCCGTCGCGAGCAGTTCGGCCACCTGGGTGATCTGCTGCGGGCCGGGAGCGTACCGGTCCAGCGGGAACCGGCCGTACCGGGCTCGCCGGGCGGAGGCGACCGGTACGGGCTCGGCGAGGACGTCCTTGGGCACCAGCAGCACGACCGGCCCGGGACGGCCGGAGGCCGCTTCCGTCATCGCCGTGTCGACATAGTCGTCGACCCTGGCCGGGTCGTCGAGCCGGTGGATCGCCTTGGCGCAGGCGCTGAACAGCTTGATGTGATCGAGTTCCTGGAAGGCGTTGCGGTCGCGGGCCGGCCTCGGTACCTCCTGCACGATGGCGAGCACCGGCACCGACGCCTTGTACGCCTCGGCCAGGGGCGGCACCAGCAGGGTCGCGGCGGGCCCGTTCTGTGCCGCCACCACGCCGACCCGGCCGGTCACCCGGGCATAGCCGTCGGCCATGGCGCCGCCGGCGTTCTCGGTGCGGTAGACGACCTGCCGTATCGACTGCTCCGGCGTCGCCAGGAAGAACAGTGAAGGCAGGCTCTGTCCGAACACGTCACGGACTCCGTGGCGTCGCAACGCCGCCGCCAGATTTTCGGCGACCGTATGTCCCATCTTCACTCCTCCATCGAGCTTCATCTGCGGTGCCGGAGAGTTCAGCACGGGCCGGAGCGAGGGGTCCAATAGGGGTTTTCACGCCGACGATAAGCAGGGGTTATCGGCGCTTTCGACGGCTCCGCACAGGTGTCGGCGACGGTCTCGGCCGCACCCTCAGCAGCAGGCTTGCGAGGTCATCCCAGGTGTTCCCGGCACAGCTCGATGAACCGGTCCACCGGCGCCTGCGCGGCGTTCGGCCGCCATGCCACCACCAGCGTGCTGGTCGGGACCGGCTCGGTGAAGCGTCGCACACACACTCCGGGCGGGCAGAGTTTTCGCGCCCGGTGCTCGTCCAGGACGGCGATACCGACGTGGCCGGCCACCTCACGCAGGATGTGCTCGGCGTCGGGCTGCTCAATGGCCACCCGCTGGGGTCGCTCGCCCCAGATCTGCCGCCGGATGTCGTCGTGGTAGGCCGGTCCCTGCGCTCTGGGCCAGTGCACCAGCGGCAGCTCGACCACGTCGTCGGGCGAGACGCGCTCGCGGGCCGCCAGCGGATGGTCGTCGGGCAGCGCCACGACCAGCTCCTCGGTCGCGACGACCAGTGACTCCACGGCCCGCGAGCGCACCGTCGACCGCACGAAGGCGACGTCCACCTGGTCCGCCTCGAGCAGTTCCAGGTTCCGGCTCGTCCACGCCGCGGACAGCGACAGCCGGACCGTGGGGTGGCGCAGCCGGAAACGTTCCACGAGTTCGTGCATCGTCAGATCGGCACCGGAGCGGGTGTAGGCCACCCGCAGCGCCCCGCCGGGCTGCTCCGCCGCCGCCCGCACCCGCTCGACACACAGCCTGGCATCGGCGAGCACCCGCTCGCCCTGCTCCCGCAGCACCTCACCGGCCGTGGTGAGCGTGATCGCCTTGGTGCCCCGGCGGATCAGTGGTGTGCCGAGTTCGTGCTCCAGAACCTTGATCTGCTGGGACAGGCCCGGCTGCGAGATGTGCAGTTCCTCGGCCGCCCGGCCGAAATGGAGCACCCGCGCGAGTACCAGAAAGTACTCAAGTCGCCGCAGTTCCACATCGGGGATCCTACCGGGACCCCGGACAGGTGTGATGCCGTCGCGCCCCGTCCCGGCCTCTTGGGCTCCGGTGACCGGGGCGCGACGGCCGCTCAGTGCGCGGGCGTCGCCGCGTCGGCGGCCCGGGCCAGTACGTCGGCCAGTTCGGCGGCCAGCTCGGGGGTGGCGGCGACGACACCGGACCAGCGGCGGGTCAGGTCGGTGTCGAAGACGAGCGGGCGTCCGCGGACGTCGAGCACCGCTCCCCCGGCGCGCGGCAGCATGACGGCCGCCGCGGCGAGGTCGACCAGGCGGTGGGTGTCGGAGCAGGCGTCGGCGAAGGCGTCGATGGCACCCTCGGCGACCAGGGCCGCTTCCAGGCAGGTGGTGGACAGGATGCGGACCCGGGCGGCGCGGGAGGCGGCGGCCCACCAGGCGGCGGCCGGGCCGGGCCTGCCGGTGTGCGGGCGCAGCAGGGACAGCGCGGCACCGGACAGTTCTGTGCGTCCCGAGGTGCGGTACGCCACCGGCCGGTCGCGGTGGGCCCACCAGCTTCGGCCGGTGTCGAGCCAGACCGTGTGCGCCTCCGTGAACTCCCCGTCGACGGCGACGGCGGCGGCGAACGCGGTGAGCGGAACACCGGCGGCGCCGTTGGCCGAGCCGTCGAGCGGGTCGATGACCAGGGACACCGCGCTGCCGTTGTCGATCCAGCCGCTCTCCTCGGACAGCACATTGACCCGGTACGGGCGCAGCGCGTCGAGCACGGCGTCCTCGACGAGCCGGTCGATGTACATGGTGGGGGTGCCGTCGGCGCCGGTGGCCACGGGCTCGGCCAGTGTGGTCCGGTCGTGTGCGGCCCGTGCGTCCCGGTAGGTGTCGAGTGCGGCCCGGGCGGCGGCGAGGAGCGCCGGGTGGGTGCCGGGGTCGGTCGTGGTCATGGTCACCGTCCTGTGGCCTGCAGCAGCCGGGCCGTGGAGAGCGGGGTGTCGTCGCCGTCGCGGGTCTCCTCGGCGAGCAGGGACATCCGTACGGTGGGCCGGCCGCCGTCGGCGGTGACGACGACCAGGTCGGCGCGCAGCCCCGGGACGAGGGCGCCGCGGTCGGTGAGTCCCGCGGTGCGCGCGGCGCCCGAGGTGATGAGCGCCACGGCGGTGTGCAGCGGGGCCACCCCGCGCTCGGCCAGTTTCAGGGCGGCGGCCAGCAGTGTGGTGGGCATGTAGTCGCTGGACAGGTTGTCCACCAGTCCTTCGGTGATCAATGTTTCGGCGCTGACGTTGCCGCTGTGGGAGCCGCCCCGCAGCACGTTGGGGGCGCCGGCGACCACCGGCATCCCGGCGTCGCGTGCGGCGCGGGCCGCCTCGCGGGTGGTGGGGAACTCGGCGACGGCGGCGCCCGCCGCCCGTACCCCGGCGAGTTCCTCGGCGCTCTCCACGTCGTGGGCGAGCAGCCGGATCCGTCCCGCGCGTGCTTCCTGGCCGAGGTGGGCGAGGGTGCGGGCGCGCTGCGGGAAGCCGTCCGTGCGCTCCTCGATGCGGTCGCGTATGAACCGCTCGGCGTCCTCGGCGGACACATTCTCCTGCTGCTGGATGATCCCCCGGTACGTCTCCAGGTTCCGGTACTGGCCCTGGCCGGGTGTGTGGTCCTCGTAGGAGACCAGCGGCGGCACATCGGTGTGCGGCTGCGCCGCGAGAACGCCCTGGAGGGCGGCCAGCGCGTCGGCGTCGCGGGCGTCGAGGCGGTGCAGCACCCGGTGGTCGACCAGGCCGACGCCGGCCGCGGCCCGTTCCCGTACGGCGGCGGTCAGCGCCAGTGAGCGCTCGATGGTGCGGTCCTTTTCGAGCTTGGTCTGGTAGCTGACCGCGTGGTGCATCGTGGTGACCCCGGCGGCGCGGACCCGTCCCTCGAAGCTGCGTACGGCGAAGCCCGCCTCGAACTCCACGGTGGGACGGGGCCGTTGCTCCTTCTCCAGGGCGTCGCTGTGGGTGTCGATGATGCCCGGCAGGAGCAGGGCGCCGCCGAGGTCGAGGGCGCCGGCCGGGACCGCGCCCGGGGTGAGCGGTGCGGCCTCGGTGATCCGGCCGTCCTCCACGACGACGAGGGCGTCGTCGAGGGTACGGTCCGGGAGTACGGCGCGGGCGTGGGCGAACACGTAGCGGCTCATCGGGCCACCTCCAGCGGCAGGTTCGCATCGTGCAGGATGTCGCCGGGGGTACCGGTGGCCAGCACCCGGCCGCCGCCGAGCACCACCACGCGGGTGGCGAGGCGCTCGATGGCGTCGAGGTCGTGGAAGACGGACAGCACGGCGGTGCCGGTCTCCTCAAGGCGGGCGATCAGGTCCAGGACGGCGGCGCGGTTGGCCGGGTCGAGGGCGGATACCGGCTCGTCCAGCAGCAGCAGCCGGGGCGGGGCGATGGTGCCGGCGGCGATGTTGACGCGCTGCTTCTGCCCGCCGGACAGGACGGTGGCGTGCATGTCCCACAGCTGCTCGGCGATGGCGACCTGGCGCAGCGCGGCGGCGGCGGCTTCCTCGGCGTCGGCCCGGTCCATGCCGCGTGCGACGCCGGCCGAGGCGACGATGGACAGCACGGAGCGGCGCGGCTGGGGGCGCAGGAACTGGGAGACATAGCCGATCTCCTGGCCGCGCAGGTCGGCGGCCTCGGCGTCGGGCAGCGCGGCCACGTCGAGGAGTTCACCGTGTGCGGTGCGGAACCAGATGTGGCCCGAGCCGGGCAGATAGGTGCGGTACACGCAGCGCAGCAGGGTGGACTTGCCGGCGCCCGAGGTGCCGGCCAGGGCGACATGCTCGCCGGGCCTGACGTCGAGGTCGACGCCGTGCAGGGCGTCGACGGTGCGGCCGTCGATGGTGTGCAGGGTGAAGTCCTTGCGCAGTGCGCGCACGGACAGGACGGTGTCGCCGGGCACGTCCGCGGGGGCGGCGGGCCGGGCGGGGGTCATGACGGGGGTGGTCATCGTGGTCATCCTCGGGCCGCCGCGACGAGTTGCTGGCTGTAGGGGTGCTGGGGGTCTTCCAGAAGCTGGTCGGTGAGACCGGACTCGACGACCCGGCCCTGCTTCATGACGAGGACCCGGCGGGTGAGCATGTCGATGACGCCGAAGTCGTGGGAGACGACCACGGCGGCCACCCCGGTCTCCTCCAGCAGCCCGCGCAGCAGATCCAGCACGCCCGCGGCCACGGAGGCGTCGAGCCCGGTGGTCGGCTCGTCCAGGAGCAGCACCGGCGGGTCGTTGGCGAGGGCCTTGGCGATCTGTACGCGCTGGCGCATGCCGCCGGAGAAGGTGCGGACCAGGTCGTCCATGCGGCTGAGCGGCACCTCGACCCGGTCGAGCAGTTCGGCCGCACGCCGCCGTATGTCGCCGTAGGAGCGCCGGCCGACGGCGGTGAGCGGGTCGGCGATGTTGCCGCCCGCGGACACATCCAGGTTCAGGCCCGCGGCCGGGTCCTGGTAGACGGCGGCGATGTCCTTCAGGCGGAGCCGGCGCCGGGCCGGCGGTTCGAGGTCGCACAGGTTGACGGTGCCGTCGGCGACGGAACGCAGGGCGATGGCGCCGGTGGTGGCGGCCTCGTCGCCGGCGATGCAGCGCATCACGGTGGACTTGCCGGAGCCGGACTCGCCGATGATGCCGAGGGCTTCACCGGGTGCCACGTCGAAGGAGACGTCCCAGGCCGCCACGACCGCGCCGGTCGCGGGTGAGACGGCGGTGCCGTGCTCCGGTCCCGTGCCGGTCAGGGAGGCGGGTGACGGGTCTCCGTAGATACGGCCGAGGCCGGTCACCTTCAGGGCCCAGGGACGGGACTTGGGGGTGTGCGTGCTCATGCGGTTGCTTCCTGTTCTCGGGTGCTGCGCCGCAGTACCGCGCGGGCGAGTTCAGCCGGCCGCCCGGCGACGTCGGCGGGGGCGTCGCCGGTACGGCGCCGGGTGCAGAAGTCGGTCTCCGAGCACGCCCAGGCGCTGAACGTGCCGTCCTCGCCCGGTTCCTGGATGAGATAGGTGTCGTCGGAGCCGCACAGCCGGCAGACGGCGCCGGGGGTGTACTCGACCTCGAAGGGCCGGTCGTCGAACGTGAGGGGTTCGACCCGGGTGTGCGGGGGGATGGCGAACAGCCGCTTCTCACGGCCCGCGGACAGGACGGTGATCGCCTCGGAGTGGTTCATCTTGGGCACGTCCCAGCGCGGGATCGGGCTCGGCGTCATCACATACCGGCCCCCGACGAGCACGGGGTAGCCGGCCGCCGCCGTGATCAGCCCGTTGTGGACGATGTCCTCGTAGAGCCGGACCCACATCTTGGCGTAGTCCGCCTCGGCGTGCATGCGGCGCTGTTCGTCCATCTCACGGACGATGCCGGACAGCGGCTCGGGGTTGGGCACCTGGAGGACCAGTATCTGTTCGTCGGTGAGGGGCTGTTCGGGGATGCGGTGCCGCGACTGGATGATGTCGGCGGCGCGGGTGTCGGTCTCCTCGTCACAGCCCGTGTGCTCGGTGATCAGCCGACGCAGATTGGAGGCGTTGACACCGGCGTCCTCGCCCTGGTCGATGACCTTCAGCCGGGAGTCCTCGCCGACCAGGGCCAGGGTGGCCTGGAGGCCGCCGGAGCCCCAGCCGCGGGCGACGGGCATCTCCCGCGAGCCGTAGGGGACTTGGTAGCCGGGGATGGCGATGCCGCTGAGCATGGCGCGGCGCAGTTCGCGTTTGGACAGTTCGTCGAAGACGCCGGGGCGGGGGCCGGGCCCGGCGAGGGCCCCGGTGCGCAAGGCGCCGGTGCGGGTCAGGGGCAGGGTGGTCATGCGGTGTCTCCGGAGAAATGGGCGTCCTGGCGGGCGGCTTCGGCGCGTTCCAGCACCGAGCGGTACTCCACGTGGTGCGGCAGCTTCAGGTGGTGCAGATAGCCGGTGGAGTCCAGGCCGTCCAGGGTGAGCAGGACATCGTGGTGGAGCGCGGTGGCCTCGGCGGCGTCGTAGTGGACCAACAGCATGTCGAGCCCGGCCATGGCGATGGCCTTGCGTTCGTTGTGGCCGAAGCAGATGCCGTAGCCGACGTTGAGACGGTCGGGCAGTTCACCGGCCCGGGGCAGGTTGAAGAAGGACTCGACCTCGCTGACCCGTACCTCGGCGACCGCGACCGGTCGGCCGGTGTGCGGGTGTGTCACGCGGACCGGCAATGTGCCGTGGCGCAGTTCGCCGGGTACCTCGTGATCGGGGGCCCAGTCGTTGACGTACCACAGGTGCAGCAGCGAGCCGGTGTCGGCGCGCGCCATGGTCTGCAGCCAGGCGGACCGCGGGGCGCCGGGCCGGGCCGGGTGCCGGGTGATGTCGTAGGGATCGGGGTCGTCGGGGTGTTCGGGGAGCGGGGCGGCCAGGCCCATCTCACGGAAGGTGCTGAGGACATGGCCGGGGGTGCGCTCGGCGGCCGCCGGTTCGGGGTGGTCGGGGCCGGGGCCCCGCCCGGGGTCCAGGTCCGGGCCATGGTGGTGCGCGTGGTCGTGTGGGTGATCGTGCGTGTGGCGGTGGTGGTGACCGTGGTGGGTGTGCCCGGCGTCGGCCGGAGCGGGAGACTCGCCCGCGAGGCGGGCCCGGCCCTCGTCCTCGGGGAGCAGATCGAGCAGGCGGCCGGCGTAGTCCAGGGTGCGGCCGAGGACCTGGCCGCCGGGCGGGTTGCGGAAGGCGGAGCTGATCCGGCGCACCACCCGCAGTTCGGAGGTGTGCACCGGTTCGGACATCGCCAGGCGGGGCAGTGCGGCACGGTGGGCGCGCAGCAGGTGTGCGGCCTCCACGGGGTCGCCCTCGGCCTGGCGTACGGCGCGGGCCGCCAGCTCTGGAGCCCATAGGCCGCCCTCGCCCATCGCCCGGTCCACGGCGAGGTCCAGGCGCTCGGTGAGCTGGTCCAGCTCCAGCCAGGCCGGGCCTTCGGAGCTGGACGCGGAGGGGGGTGCGGACGCGGGGGTGTTCACGGGCGCTCCCCCTCGGCTGCCGCCCGTACCGCGCGGATCCGGTCGATGGTCGAGCGGAAGTCCACGTAGTGCGGGAGTTTGAGGTGTTCGAGATAGCCGGACGCCTCAGGGCCGTCCAGGGCGGTCAGCACTTTCTGCTCCAGTCGGTCGATGGCCCCGTCGCGGTGCACCAGCAGGTCCAGGCCCGCCATGGCGAGCGCCTTGGCCTCGTTGTCGCCGAGGCACAGTCCGTAGCCGATGTCGAAGCGGCTGCCGTCCGGGCGGGGCCGGTCACCGGAACGGACCGTGCGTGCCTCGGTCACCCGGACGCCCGCGACCGTCACCGGGGAACCGGTGAAGGGGTGCTCGACGCGCAACGGCAGGTGGCCGCGGCGCAGTTCGAGGGGGATCTCCGGCTGGTCGTTGTGCGGGGCGCGGGTGACCGTGTACCAGAGATGGGTCAGCGAGCCGGTCTCGGCGCGGGCCATCGAGGTCAGCCGGGCCGAGCGCGGGGTGCCGGGGCGGGCGGGTGCCCGGGTGATGTCGAAGGGGTCGGGGTCGGTGGGGTCACGGCGGTCCGCCAGCAGCCCGGCGGGCGGCATCGCGGCGGGGCGCACGGTCGGGTCCGGTGCGGTGACGGGGGCCCCGGCGGTGGCGGGCCTGCGCGGTGGCGGCGCCGTGGTACGGGCCGTGTCCTCGTCGGTGAGGTCGAGGATCCGGGGCGTGTAGTCGTCGGTGGCGCCGAGGACCTGGCCGCCCGGCGGATTGCGGTGGGCCGGGGCGATCCGGCGCACCGGGCGCAGCGCGGCGGCGGGGACGGGCGAGCCGTAGGCCAGCCGGGGCAGGGTCGAGCGGTGGGCACGCAGCAGCTGCGCGGCCTCCAGCAGATCGCCGCGTGACTGCCGGATCGCGCGCGCCGCGCGGTCCGGAGCCCACAGTCCCGCCTCGCCCATCACCCGGTCCACGGCCAGTCCCAGCCGTGCGGTGATCTGGTCCAGTTCCAGCCATCGGCTGGATCCGCCGAACCGGTCGCGGCGGATGAGCCGCTCGGCGGCGGCGATGGCCTCCTGGCCGCCGCGTACTCCGGCGTAGCCCATCTCAGGCCTCCTCCGGACGCCGTACCCGAGTGGTACGGGGCAGCCCGGCCACGGAGCCGTCGGCGGCGGCGAGGAAGAGATCGACGCCGCAGGGGAACGCCGCGTTGGCGGCGGCGAGCGCCGTGACGGTGTCCGCGGTGAGCCCGCGCACGGCGAGGCGCCGCTCGGTGCCGTCCGGCACACCCGGCCCGGTCAGCAGGAGTTCGGTGGCGTGCGGGCCGTCTGTGCCGATCGCGTCCACCTGCGCGAAGACCCGCGCGCCGGTCTCCGGGTCGAGTGGGGTGCCCGGGTTCAGCGCGGCGATGTCGTCGGGGGTGAGCGGGCGCAGCGCGATCACCGTGCGCGCGTCGGGCAGTTCCGCGCGCGGGGCGCCGGTCGCGGCGTACACCGCCTCCGCCCATGCGGCGCTGTCCGGGTCGGGAGCGGTCAGCACATGCACCGGGACCTCGACGTCGATCAGTCCGCAGGCGGCGACGGCGGCGGCCGGCGCGGTGTCGGGGACGGTGAGCCGGCGGATGCGGCCGGGCCTGGCGAGGACGTCGAGCAGCGCGGTGAAGTCGCGCTGGGACTGCTCGGGTGCGCGGCGCAGAGCGCGGACGCGCCGTGCGTCCGGGGCGCCGAGGGGTGCGCGGTGGGCGGGGGCCAGGGCGGCGTCGGCCGCTCGGTCGGTCACGTCAGCTCCTCGAAGACGACGGTGGTGGTGGTGACGTCGGCCCACTCGGCGGCGTCCTGTGCGGCCCGCCGCTCGGCCACGGCGGCGCACAGGGCGTCGATCTCGGCGGTGGCGGGACTGCCTGCCGCGGCGAGGGCGTCGAGGACCGCTCCGGCGAGGGCGGCGATCCGGTCGTCGCCGGGCCGCATGCACCAGCCGGGCACGCCCGCGACATCGACCGAGCACTCGGTGACCAGTACTTCACCGAGGTAGAAGCGGCTCTCCTCGACGGGTTCGCGTACCTGGAGGACCGCCATGCCGGTCTCCGGGCCCTTCAGGACGGTGGGTTCGGGAATGCTGCCGTCGGCCAGCAGCCGTTCGGCGAGCGGGACGATCTCCTCGGGTGCGGCGGCCGCGAGCAGTTCGCAGCGCCGTTCACGAGTCTGTGTCGAAGACACGTGTGCTCCTTGGCTTCCTTGCAGGGGTCGGCCGCGGGCGCGCGCTTTCGCGCACGGTCGCGGTCGTGGGTTCGTCAGGGATGCGGCCGGGCCCGCGGGGGTGTGGGTCCGTGGCCCGGGCGGCCGGTCAGTCGCGGTCGTCGAGTTCGACGACGATGCGCAGGCCGTCGGGGCGTGACCAGGACTCGCTGCACATCAGGGGGGCTCCGGTGCGGGAGTCCCGGCTCATGCTCTCCAGCAGCCACACCGGCCGGCTGTGCTCGGCTTCCAGTTCGGCCGCCACCTCCGGCGGGGCCGGCACGCTGCTGACCCGGCACCAGGCGCGTACCGGCACCACACCGCACATCTGCCGCAGGATCACATCGAGGGACTCCACAGCGCGCACCGCTGAGCCGAGATCGGGCAGCAGGTCCACCGGGACCCACGCCTGGTTCCAGCCGCTGACCAAGCCGTTGAGGTAGGTCTGTGAGACGAGCAGGTGGGCGGGGCTGCCCTCGCTGCGCCGCAGCCGGTCGGCGTGCTCCTCGCTGAGGCCGACGCGGCGTACATCGCGCACGATACGGCGATGCGTGCCGCCCGCGTCCTCGACGGTTCGGCTTCCCGACGGGGGTTGGCGCCGCGACAGCAGATAGTCGATGGGACGGTTGACGAAGGTGCCGGCGCCGCGGACCCGCCGCACCAGCAGGCGCGCCTCCAACTCCTGGAGAGCGGCGCGGGCCGCGGCACGGCTGACGGCGAAGCGCGCGGCGATCTCGTGTTCGCTGGAGACACGTGTGCCGGCGGGCTGGTCGGCGATCTCGGCCGCGAGTACGGCGGCTATTTCTGCGTACCTGCTCTTCTTGGCCACGCCTTCGACTCTGGACCCCGCCGTTGTCCGTACAAGTGTCCCCGCGCCATCGGTCGCCTGCGCGCAAGTGAACAACAGGAACACTTGTTGCGCCTTTCCGGCCGCGCACCGGCAGTGGGCCGGTGGGTTCCACAAGACGGCGAACGGCCCGCTCCGTTGGGGACGGAGCGGGCCGTTCGTCGGCAGGGCCTGCGGGTAGGGCGTCAGGCGTACACCTTCCGTACCCATACCGCGAGGCCCTCCACCAGGAGGACGACGGCGAGGACCATCAGCACGACGGTGGTCACCACGCCGAAGTCCAGCACCCGGGCGGCGTTGAGCAGGTCGTAGCCGATGCCGCCGGCGCCCACGATGCCGAGCAGTGTGGCCGAGCGGATGTTGACGTCGAGTTGGTACAGCAGGTGGCCCAGCAGGGCGGGCCAGGCGCGCGGCAGGATCGCGCCGAAGAAGACCTGGTGCCGCCGGGCGCCGGTGGCCAGCAGGGCCCGGACGGGTCCTGGCTCGACTTCCTCCAGGGAGTCGGCCACCAGCTTGCCGAGCAGCCCGATGGAGCCGATGCCGAGGGCCAGTGCTCCGGCCACCGCGCCGAGGCCGGTGACCACGACGAAGACGATCGCCAGGATGAGTTCCGGAACGCCCCGCACGCCCAGGATCACGGTTCGGAAGAACCGTGCCACGCGCGGCGATCCCACCACGTTGCCCGCCGCGAGCACGCCCAGCAGCACGGCGGGCACCAGGCCGATCAGTGTGCCGGCGAGCGAGATCTGCAACGTCGCCCACAGGTCTTCGAACAGTGTTCCGGCCGTCCCGCCCGTGCTGGGCGGCAGGAAGTCGCCGACGGTGGGCAGCAAGGAGCGGGCGGCGCCGGCCAGGGACTGCCAGGAGACGCCGGAGCGCACGGCGGAGGCGACGACGAGCACCGATGTCAGGACCAGCCAGACCGTGCGGCGCACGCGTGCCGCGTTCCACGGCGGGCTGGTCCGCGGGCCGACGGCGACCTCGCCGGTGTCGCCCGCGGCAACGCCCCGGTGCCGAGCCGCCGCAGCCGTCGACGGGACCGGCACGGTGGGCTTCGGCGCCGCGGGCCCGCGCCGTCGCGAGTGGCGGGAGCGGGCGGTCACCGCCGGCAGCAGGGTGCGCC
This sequence comes from Streptomyces sp. NPDC001508, assembly GCF_040298665.1. Classification (NCBI taxonomy): domain Bacteria; kingdom Bacillati; phylum Actinomycetota; class Actinomycetes; order Kitasatosporales; family Streptomycetaceae; genus Streptomyces; species Streptomyces sp. NPDC001508. The sequence goes on along the minus strand of NZ_JBEPAP010000009.1, from coordinate 131,254 downwards.
GGACGGCACCGGAGACCGCCTCGAACGCGAGGCAGGCCAGCAGCACCACGAGGGCGAGTGCCATGGCCCGTTGGTAGTCGAGCCGGGCGACGGCGTTGGCGAGGCTGTAGCCGATGCCGCCGACGCCGACGAAACCGAGCACCACCGAGACACGCAGGTTGATGTCGAGGCGGTGCAGTGCGGTGGCGACCAGGGAGGGCAGCACCTGGGGAAGTACGGCACCGGTGATCTGCTGGAGCCGGCCGGCCCCCGCCGCCCTGAGCGCGGTGCGCGGGCCCTCGTCGATCTGCTCGACGGCGTCCGCGGTGAGCTTTCCGACCATGCCGACGGAGTGCAGGCCGAGGGCCACCACGCCGGTCATGCCGCCCAGGCCGAACACCCGGAAGGCGGCGATGGCGAAGACGACCTCGGGCACGGCGCGGCACAGCACGATGACCGCGCGCGCCACGGCACGGCAGGGCGCGTTGAGCGTGGTGTTACGGGCGGCCAGGAGGGCCACCGGCACGCTCAGGACGACCGAGAGGACCGTGGCCGTGATGACGACGGCCAGGGTCTGCCAGAGCAGACCGAACAGCTCCGGTACGGGCGGGAAGTCCAGGGGGAGCATCCGGCCGGCGAAATCGACCGCGTTGCCGGCGCTGTCGACGAAGGTGGCGATGTTCAGCCGCAGGCTGATGAAGGCCCAGACGCCGCCGCCCAGGCAGATCAGCAGGGCGAGCCCGGCGGCCGGTCCGCTGCCGCCCGGGCGGGCCAGGGTCCGCCGGGCGGCGGGGTCACCGGAGTCGGCTGCGGGAGCGAGCGGGGGGCGCTGGTCGATGGCGGACACACCTCACCCCGTTCCCGTGGTGGGTGCGACCGCCCCGGACAGGGGTGTCGGATCGGCTCCGACCTCGGTGTACAGCCGCATCACGGCCGCGCGGTCGATGTCGCGGGTGGTGACGTCCATCACCACCCGGCCCCGGCGCAGACCGATGATCCGGTCGGCCCAGGACAGGGCCAGGTCCACCTGGTGCAGGCTGCACAGCACGGTGAGGCGGCCCTGGTCCGCGACGTCCCTGAGCAGCCGCATGATCTGGGCGGCGGACTCGGGGTCGAGCGAGGCCACGGGCTCGTCGGCGAGCAGCAGTTCGGGACGCTGCATCAGGGATCTGGCCACGGCGACGCGCTGCTGCTGTCCGCCGGAGAGGGTGTCCGCCCGCTGGAAGGCGTGCTCGGCGAGACCGACCCGCTCCAGCCCGTCCAGGGCGCGTTCGCGGATCGCGCGCGGGTAGCTGAACAGGCCCAGGCGGGGACCGCGCAGCGAACCGAGCGCGCCGGTGCAGACGTTCTCCAGGACCGTGAGCCGTCCCACCAGGTGGAACTGCTGGAAGACGAATCCGATACGGCGGCGCAGTTCCCGCAGTCCGGCGTCCCCGGCGTGGGCCAGGTCGGTGCCGAGGACGGTGCCGGTGCCGGAGGTGGGGCGCTGCAGCCCGTTGAGCTGGGCGAGGAGGGTGGACTTCCCGGAGCCGGACAGGCCGAGGAGCGCGACCACCTCGCCGCCCGCCACGTCGAAGGAGACCCGGTCGAGGGCGAGCCGGGCGTCGGGGCCGGTACCGAACCGCTTGGTGAGGCCGGTGAGCCGGATCACCGGCTGGGCATGACCGGCCCGAGCCCCGGCCGCGGTGCCGACGGCCGTCATGAACCCGCCGTGCACTGGGCGTCCCCGGTGGTGGCGCACACATCGCGCACGCTCTTGTAGTCGGAGTCCTTGACCGGGGCGTAACCCCAGTAGCCGAAGATGCGGCAGTCGTCGCCGTCGCAGTACCCCTTGGACTTCAGATAGTCGGCGTTGGCCTTCTTGGTGAAGACATCGGCGAGCTGTCGGCGCAGTTCGCTGCTGAGGTCGGTGGAGACCGCGACCGGGGAGCCGGGGATGACCGGTGACTTCCAGACCAGCTTCAGATCCCCCTTCTTCAGCTTGCCCTGCTTGATCAGCAGTTGCTGGATGGTGCTGTCCGAGAAGCCGACGTCGCAGTTCCCGCGGACCACCGAGAGCACGGACGCGTCGTGGCCGCCCGCCATCACCTTGGTGTACGCGTCGTCCTTCACCCCTGCCCCCAGCAGCCCGGCGTGCGGATACAGATAGCCGGACGTGGAGTTCTCGTCGACGAAGCACACCTTGCGGCCCTTGAAGTCGGACAGACCGCCGACGTCCTTGGTCGTGGCGCGCGTGAAGCCGTACGACCAGTAGCCGGGGGTGGCGCCCTTGGCGAGGATGGTGGCGGCGATCGGCTCCAGGCCCACACCGCTGTTCTTGGCGACGATGTACGACAGCGGGCCGTAGACGGCGATCTGGGCCTTGTGCGCGCGCTGGGCCTCGATCACAGCGGCGTAGTTGGTCGCCTTCTGCAGCACGACCTTCTTGCCGGTCTCGTCTTCGAGCAGCTTGATGAGCGGCTTGTAGTGCTGGGCCGTCGACGTGGCGTCCTCGGAGGGAACCACCGCGAGTGCCAGGGTGCCCGGGTTCTCTCGGCCGGACGACGACGAGGCGTCGCTCGCGGCGCTGCTGCCGCAAGCGGTCAGCACCATGGGCAGCAGGACGGCGGCGGCGAGCGCGTGGGGGCGGAGGTGGCGTGGCATGCGGGTGTTCCTCACGGGAGCTGGGCGGCGGGGCACCGCCGGTCGTGCCGTAAGCCTCTGGACCGCGGATGAGTCGCCGCGCGCCACGAGGTTACGGGCCGCTGAACAGCCCCCGAGGCAATGCGCGACTTGGTTGCACAAGCGACCTCACCCTCCGCGTGCCCGCCCGGCTCCGGGGGCGCTCCCGTGTTTGTGCGGTCGCGCGGTCGTGCGGTCGCATGTGGGGCGGTCGCGCGTTCAGCGGTCACGCGTTGAACGGTCGCATGTGGGACGGTCACGCGTTCAGCGGTCACGCGGTCGCATGTGGGACGGTCGCGCGTTCTGCGGTCACGCGTTGAACGGTCGCATGTGGGACGGTCACGCGTTGAACGGTCGCATGTGGGACGGTCACGCGTTCAGCAGTCACGCGGTCGCATGTGGGACGGTCACGCGTTCTGCGGCTCACTCGGTCCAGTCGAGGATGACCTTGCCGCCCTTGCCGCCGGCCGCGTCCGCGAACGCCGCCTCGAAGTCGCGGTAGCCGTACCGGCCGGTGATCACCGGGGCGAGATCGAGGCCGCCCTCCAGCAGCACCGACATCACGTACCAGGTCTCGAACATCTCCCGGCCGTAGATGCCCTTGACCGTGATCATCGAGGTGACGATCCGGGCCCAGTCCACCGGGAACTCCTGGGCGGGCAGGCCGAGCACCGCGATCCGGCCGCCGTGCGTCATGTTGGCGATCATGTCCCGCATGGCCTCGGCACGCCCCGACATCTCCAGGCCGATGTCGAAACCCTCACGCAGCCCCAACTCCCGCTGCCCGTCGGCGATCGACACACCGGAGACGTTCAACGCAAGGCTCACCCCGACCTTGCGGGCCAGCTCCAGACGCTCCTCGCTCACATCGGTGATGACCACATTGCGGGCACCCGCGTGCCGGGCCACCGCGGCGGCCATCAGACCGATCGGCCCGGCCCCGGTGATCAGCACATCCTCACCGACCAGCGGAAAGGACAACGCGGTGTGCACCGCGTTGCCGAACGGGTCGAAGATCGCGGCCACATCGAGATCGACGGGAACCCGGTGCACCCAGACGTTCGCGGCGGGCAGGGCCACATACTCGGCGAACGCGCCGTCGCGGCCCACGCCCAGACCGACCGTGGCCCGGCACAGATGACGCCGCCCCGCCAGACAGTTACGGCACCTGCCGCACACCAGATGGCCCTCACCGCTCACCCGGTCCCCTATGTGGATGTCGGTGACATCCCGGCCGGTCTCCACGACCTGCCCGACGAACTCGTGACCGATGACGAGCGGCGTGCGGATCGCCCGCCGCGCCCAGCCGTCCCAGGACCGGATGTGCAGATCGGTGCCGCAGATCCCGGTCCGCTGCACCTTGATCAGCACATCACCCGGCCCGACGGCGGGCTCCGGCACGTCCGCGAGCCACAGCCCGGGCTCCGCCTTCTCCTTGACCAACGCCTTCACGAATACGGCTCCTGTGGGTGAGGCTCCGGCCCGCGGGCAGGCCACCGCGTCTGTCAGCGATGCAGACGGAACGTGGTGTAACTGTCGTCGGTCTCGTAACCGAGCCGTGTGAACAGGCGAGCGGCCGAGATGTTGCCGGAGGGGTGGACGAGGGTGCACACCCCCGCTTCGTCGATGGCCCGGCGGCTGAGCCAGGCGGTGACCGCCGCTCCGAGTCCGCTGCCGCGCCGTGCTGTCGCGGTGGCGATGGATCCGAGCTGCGGAAACCCGGTGAATTCGGTGCGCTGATGGCTGCCGCAGGCGATCAGGTTTCCGTCTTCGTCCTCGATGCCGGCCCAGCGCACGATGCTCGGCGTACCGGGAGCGATGTCGTACGTCGGATGGTGTTCGGTCAGGAATCCGGTCAGCCGGGGGTCGGTGAACCGCAGTTCCAGCACCTGGTCCTCGTCCGCCATGAGAGGGGGTGCGACGGTGAGCCAGCGGTAGGCCCACTGCCGGACCGTGTCGGGCCTGAGCGGGGCCGGCAGCAGAAGGTGTGCGTCACGTGGCAGGGTCACCTCGTCGGGACCGTCGCCGAGTGCCGTCGGCCAGACGTCCAGAAGACGGAGGAGCAGGTCGACGGCGCCTTGGGGGTCTCCATGGACCAACAGGCGCTCTCCCGTGTGCGTGGATGCCGCCGCGTTCGCCGTGGCCCACATGTGTCCCCCCTGAGGGGCGTGCACGCCTGGCGGTACCTGGTACCGGACGTATGCGCTGTGCGCGAGCCTGTCACGCAGTTCGTCGGTCGACTCAACCACGGCAATATGCCCTGAGTTCACCATGATCGTTTTCTTTCTCTCTTGCGCAGCGGAATCCGGGGTCCGCTGCCGTTCGGTGGTGTCCACTCCGGGTCCTCCTTGTGTGCGGCCGGCCGAGCGGGTCGTGGTCGGACGGGTACGGGCGGGTCAGAACTGGCCCAGCTCACCGGTCATGGCGATGTGCCGCTCCGCGCGGGTGAACGCGAGCACACCGAGGACGAGCAGCCCCGCCGAGCACACGATCAGCAGGGGGTACTCCCAGCGGATGTCCATCAGCGGCCGGCTGCCGAGCGCGAAGTGCCGTAGCAGGTCGATCGCGTATGTGCCGGGCAGGATGTCCGAGGCCAGACGCAACGGGGCGGGCAGCACGGTGACCGGGAAGAGGTTCCCGGACAGCAGTCCCAGGAAGAACCCGGCCCCGTCCAGGAGGGCCCGCGCCTGACGCATGAGCAGCAGCACGGCCATCACGAGATAGCTGATGCCGACCATGCCGGCGACCCCGATGAGCACGGCGGGCAGCGCGTACACCGCGGTCCAGGCGAGGCGCACATCGAACGCGACCACGCCGAGCAGCAGACAGGAGACCGCGCCGATCGAGGAGATGGCCAACGCGCTGACCGCGACCGGAGCGGCGGCGGCGGCGCGGCTGCTCGGCGTCGTCCACGCCTGTTCGAGCGAGCCCGAGCCACGTTCGACACTCATCATGATCGAGGTGCCCGTGATCGTTCCGACCATGAGGATGTTCAGGAACGCGCCGATGAAGAGGAACCCCTGATACTTCTCCGAGCCGGTGATGCGCTCGAGCCCGAGGGCCTGCCCGTGGGTGAGGAAGGCGCCGGCCAGCAGATAGCTGGGCAGAATGAGCCGGTAGAGCGGGTTGAGGGCGGTCATGTTCAGGAATGCCAGCGGGCTGCCCATGACCATGCGGAAGTCCTTGCGGACATTGATGGCGAGGATACGGATCAGCACAGGTCACATCCCACCGAGGGTCCCGGCCCTGCGGCCCCGGTGCTCGCCGACGGCGAAGGCCGCCCGGGCCAGCAGGACCAGGCCCAGGAACGTCCCGGACAGCAGCAGCGCCAGTCGTGGCCAGTCGGGTTGTGACGGTGTGCCGAACACGGCGTCGCGCAGGGCGTCGACCGTCCACGTCGGCGGCAGCACGCGACCGATGCGTTCGGCCCAGTCCGGCAGGATCGCCATGGGCGCCGTGAAGCCGCAGAAGGCCACCGACACCGCGCGGGCGATGTCCACCAGTCCGCCCGAACGACGCATGAACAGCGTGGTGGTGCCCGTCACGGCGGCGATCGCCGCGAGCGCGGGTCCGGCCAGTACGAGCACCGCGCCGCCCGCGAGCACGGAGGACAGCGGGATGTGCGCGCCGAAACCCAGCACCAGGCTGAGCATCACCGCGAGATACGACAGGACCCCGGTGGCGATCAGTACCGGTGCGGTCCCGAACAGCAGGGTCAGCCTGGTGGCGGGGGCGAGCAGGGTGGTCTCCAGGGAGCCCTGTACCCGCTGCCCGGCCAGCGAGGCACTGGACTCGGTGAGCAGCAGGCCGAACCAGGCGGCGACCAGCCAGCCGAGGTAGAGGAACACGGCCAGTTGAGCGGTGGTCGAGGGCAGCAGCCCCCCGGCCCCGCTCGCGGTTCCGTCGCCGGTGAAGGCATGGGCCTGGTAGACGAAGACGATCGGGTTGACGGCAGGCCAGACGACGGCGCTGATCAGCACGTCCGGGTAGCGTCGGGCGACGCGCCACTCGCGCCGGGCGGAGGCCACCAGCGCCCAGGCGTTGAGCGCCAGGTCGTTGCGGGGTCTCATCGGCCGCCCCCGGTGCGTCCGTGGTCGGTGATGGAGAAGAAGACGTCCGTCAGACTGACACGGGTCGCCTCGGTGCGCACCGGCTTCAGTCCCTCGGCGCGCAGTGCAGCGGACACCTCGTCCATGAGGTCGGACGCGGACTCGCAGTACAGCCGGGCGCGCACGGTCCGCTCGTGCTGCTCCACCAGGCCCGCGTCGTAGTGCTGGATGAGCCAGTCGGCCACCTCCGCGGGGTCCCGGGTACCGCACTCGGCCTCCAGCGCCAGCACGCTGGCCCCGGGGACCAGGGTCAGGGCCTCGGGGACGTCGCCCTGGAAGGCGACGGTGCCGTGGTCCAGGATGGCGATCCGGTCGCAGAGGTCCTCCGCCTCGGCCAGGTCGTGCGTGGTGATCAGGACGGCCGCGCCGCGCCCGCGCAGGCCGCGCACGAGCCGCCGGAACTCAACGGCGGAGACCGGGTCGAGCCCGGAGGTGGGCTCGTCGAGCAGCAGTACCTCGGGCTGGTGGATCAGTGCCCTGGCGAGGCACAGACGCTGTCGCATGCCGGTCGAGTAGCGCTCCACGTAGTCGTTCGCGCTGTCGGTGAGCCGTACCTCCGCCAGCGCCTCGTCCACCCGGCGCCGGATCTGGTCCCGGGGCACGAAGTGCAGCGCGGCGAAGTACTCCAGGTTCTCCCGGCCCGTCAGCTTCCAGTACACGCCCCGGTCGCCGGCCAGCATCACCCCCAGGTGGCGCCGGGCCTGCCGGGGCTGCGCCAGGACGTCGACCCCGCACAGACGGACGGAGCCACTGGTCGGCGTCAGCAGGGTGGCGATGATGCGTACGAGCGTCGACTTGCCCGCTCCGTTCGGGCCGAGGATCCCCAGGACCTCGCCCCGGTCGACCGTCAGGCCGACCCCGTTCACGGCGTGGACGACCGTGCGCTGGTCCGGTGCCCGGCGCAGGCGCTGGGCGAGGGTGCGACGGCCTGCGCTGTAGTCCTTGGACACGTTGTCCACCGTGAGCATCGGCTCACGCCGGTGCGCCACATCGTCGGGCCGGCCGACCGTGACGCCGGCCTCGCTGAGTTCGGTCATGATCTGGGAGCCTTCGCACGGGAGTCGTGTGCCGCCTCACGCACCAGGGTCAGCAGCCGCTCCGTCGGGATGTCCGGCGTGGCCACGGCCTGCCGGAGCACCGTCTGGAACGTGGCGTTGAACTCGGCGACGGAGTCGGCGTCGAAAAGCGATCTGGGGTACATCCAGTTGAGGTAGTACGTGCCGAACCATTTCTCGACGTGCAGAATCATGTCGAGTGTGCAGGAGGTCAACCGCCTGGGAGGCGGCAGGCAGTAGTCCTCGTCGTCGACCATCAGGAGGTTGATGAGCGTCTGGAAGACAGGGGAGCGATCCGTCGGCGGGTCGGGTTCCAGCGCGGCGGTCAGGGCGGCTATCGGCATCTCGGAGTTGTCCGCCGCGTCGTAGAGCGCGCGTTGGGCGTGCTCCAGCACGTCCGTGAACCGGCCTTCCCCTGCGCCGGACCAGCGGAGGGGGGCGAAATTCCGGAACACCCCGATGGCCTTGTCACTGCCCGGCGCCGAACGCCCCAACGTGACGGTGGCCGTGACCACATCACGTTGGCCGCTCCAGCCGGCCAGCACGATCAGATAGCAGGCGACCATGATCGCGCCGGGCGAGCGCCGGGATCGGGCCGCGAGCGCATGGACCCGTCTGGTGACTTCGGGATCGACCCGGTCGGTCAGGACGGTCCCTTCCGGACGCCAGGTGGCGGGCCGTGGCCGGGCCGGCGGGAAGGTCGTGACCGGTGGAGCGTCGCGGAGCAGCTCTCGCCAGTGCTCCACTTCCTTCGCGTAGCCGCCGGCGGCCAGCGTGGCCCGCTGCCGTTCGGCGTGGTCGAGATAGGTGTACTGCAACGGCCCCGAGGTGCCCAGCATGGCGGCGTGGCCCACCAGGGAGATCGAGTAGCCGTCGCTGATGAGGTGGTGCAGCGTCACCAGCAGAAAGAACTCGTCGGGGTCGACCACGAGCATCGCGACGCGGAACAGTGGTCCACGGCGCAGATCGAAGGGTTCGTCGGCCAGCCGCCGTGCGGTCTCGACGGCCTCGGCCATCCGTTCTTCGCTCGCGTCGGAAGGCGCCCGCAGCTGTACGACCTGGAAGGGCGGGGCCATGGTGGGGAGCACGAGCTGCCACAACTCCCCGTCGGTCTCCTCGAAGACCGTACGGAGCGAGGGCTGCTCCTCGATCAGCCGGACGATGTTGGCCGCTATCCGCTCCGGCTGCCAACCCGTCCCCACGAAGCGGAGCAGCCCGCTCAAGTGCAGGGACGCCTGGTCCGGGTCGGTGTGCTCCAGTGTCCAGAACCGGCCCTGCGCGATGCCGGCCGGTACCCGGGTCACGGCCTCCGCCGCGACCGGCTGCCGGGAAGGACCCGGTGCGGCGGCCAGGCTCGCCGCACCGGATGTCCCCTGGCCTTGGTCGCGCGCTCCGGGCCGCTGCCCTGCCACCGCCGCGCCGGTCTCGGTCCCTCGCTTTCTGGTCCAGTCCATTACATGCTTCCTGAAGATCGGCGGGAAGGTGTCTCGATGGCGGATCCGGGGTGCGCGCTGCTCATGCCGTGCCGTTGCCCGCGGCTCCCGCTGGGGCGTCGGCCCGGCCTTCTCTGTTCTTGAGTTCCTTCTCGACGGCCCCCGCCAGCAGTTGCACCGTCGGGTGGTCGAACAGGACGACGATGGGCAGGCTGATCTCGAAGTGTGCCCGGATCCGGGCCCCGAGTTGCACAGCCACCAGCGAGTTGCCGCCGGACTCGAAGAAGTCGTCGTCCGCACCGAGGGCGTAGTCGCCCAGGGTGTCCCGCCAGAAGCCGAGCAGGATGTCGACCACGGATCCGCCCTCGGGTCCCTCGGCGCCGGGCTTCGGCGATACGTCGGCTCGGCTGGTGACGGTCCCCTCGGCCCCGGAGGCCAGCGAGGTCTGTGTGTGCGTCAGGATGTCGCCGGTCAGGGCCTTGGTCCGGGCCAACTTGTCGCCCAGGTCCTCGTGCAGGACGACGACCTGTGGGCCGAGGCGCTCGGCCAGGATCTGCCGCAGTGCCAGGAGCCCGGCTTCGGTCCGAAGTCCCACATAGGCGTCGGTGTCGACAGGCGGAGCGACGGCGGCGGGCGCGGGTGCGGCCCGGAGATCCGCCTTCGGCTGCCCGGCTGATTCGAAGGGCCGGTCGGCGGAGAGCATCCGGACCGCGAAGCCGACGATCTCCACGAGCACCCGGCCGTCCTCGTCGACCAGGTCGATGTCGAAGCTCTGCATGGCGCTGCCCGGATCGCTCTTGTGCCTGATCACGCTGAACATCCGGTCCGTCAGCGCCGCGTGCACGGTGAGCTTTCCGTAGGTGAAGGGAAGGAACGACATGCCCGGGGCCAGCGAGTCGCGCAGATCGAGCACCAGCACGGTGGCGCAGTCCAGCAGGGACGGATGCAGCACGTAGGTACCGGTCTCGTCCGCGTGTTCCTTGGCGAGGGACAGTTCGGCCAGGGTGGTGCGCTCGGCCGTCCGCCGTTCCTTGATGACCCCCTCCCAGTGCTCGCCGAACCGTACCCACCAGTTCAGGCCGGTCTCGGACCCGGGCACGTAGTTCATGGTGACCGCGACCGGGTTGCGCTCCGCCGGAGCACCCTCGGCCCAGCGCCGGCCGATGTCGACGGTGCGGGCCTCGGCCTTGCCGAGACGGATCCGGCCGCTCACGTACACGGTCCAGCTCTCGGGCTGTCCCGGGGCGGCGCCCGCCGCCACGACGAACTCGTATTCCTGGGCCGCCAGGTCGGCCGGCTCGAACGTCACCCGTAGCTTGCGGGCGGCCGTGATCTCAAGGAGCCCCTGGAAGAGCACGTCGCAGATCTCCACCACGGCGTCGTCGGGGACCGCGACCGCTTCCTGGTAGGCGGCCCGCACCAGCTCCAGGTAGGCCACGCCGGGCCACACCTGGGTCTCGCCGAGCAGGTGCTCACTGAGCACCCAGTGGGATCCGGGCGCGACATCGGTGACGAAGACGATGCGGCCGTCCTCCGCGGGGAGCCGCCGGGACACCAGCGGGTGGTCGATGGTGCGCTCGGCACCGGCGGCCGCCCTGTCGGCGGAGGCCACGGAGTCGCCCTGGAGCATCCGGAAGGCCTGCGGCGCGCTCGCCGCGGTGTCGACCGCCATGCCCACCTCCGACCACGGACCCCAGTTGACCGAGACGACATGGGTGGCGTCGTCGGCCCGGGAGTGGGCGTAGGTGTCGAGCATGGCGTTGGCGGATCCGTAGTCCGACAGACCGAAGTCGGTCGCGACGGAGGAGATCGAGGAGAACAGCACCAGGAAGTCCAGGCGGTCCTCGAAGATCCGGTGGAGCGTGAGGACACCGCTCACCTTCGGTGCCATGATGCGTTCCGCCTCGGCCCGCGACTTGACCGCCATCATGCCGCCTGCGGCCACACCGGCCGAGTGGAGCACTCCGTTGACCGGGCCGAAGACCTTTTCGGCGGCCTCGACGGCAGCGCGCATCGCGGCCTCGTCGGCGACGTCCGCCTGAAGGACCATCACCTCGCCGCCCAGGGCCTCGATACGGCGCAGTGCCGCGATCCGCTGCGCGCGGGGATCGTCGGCCGGTGCCTGGGCCGTGAGGGTGTCCCACTCCGACCGGTCGGGGAAACCGCTGCGCGAGGTGAGCACGACGCGGGCCGCCGCGAGGCGGGCCAGGTCCTCGGCCACGGCAAGGCCGATGCCGCCGAGACCGCCGGTGATCAGGTAGACGCCGCGTTCGCGCAGCAGGGCCGGAACCTCGTCGACCGAGTGCACGTCGATGCGTTCGTAGTCCCAGACCCAGCGCTTGTGGCCGCGCAGTGCCACCTTGTCGTCGGCCGGTTCGGCCATCAGCTCGCCGAGCAGGATGTCGTCGCCGATCCGGACCGGGTTGCCGGCGCTCGCCCGCAGATCGATGTGACGGTAGGAGAGCCCGGATATCTCCTGCGGGATCAGGTTGCCGAGCCCTTGCACGGTGGAGCGCTGCGGCTCCAGTTCCTCGTCGCCCGTGACGTCGAACGCGCCGCTGGAGATCACATCGATGTGGACGGCTCGGTCCTCGGCGTGCTTGGCGAGCGCCTGGGCCAGTCCGAGGAGGCTGTAGAAACCGCGGTCCTGCGTGGCTTGCACGGCCTGGTCGTCGAGACCGGTGGGCGAGTCAAGCAGCCAGCAGTGCAGTACCCGGTCCGGCAGCCGGCCCTCGTCGCGCAGTTGCTTGAACAGCCGGTCGTAGTCGTCGCTCACACCGGGACCCACCAGGAACCGCCCGGGTCCGGCCTCGGTGAACTCGCGGCCTGCGGCCACGGTCATCACGGTCTCGCCGGCCCGTCGCAGTCGGCTGACCAGCCGGTCCACCAGCGGCTCACCGGTGACGAACAGCAGCCAGCGACGGCCTGCCCCGGCGCCCGCGACGGCGTCCGGCCGCCGCTTCTCGACCCAGCGGGGCCTGAACAGTTGCAGCGGATCGGTCGAGTGCGCTCGGGACCCCCCGTCGTCGGCGGCCTTCGTGCCGCCGTCCCGCGCCGCCCGCAACTGCGCGTCCGCCGGGCGGGGCAGCCAGTGCGTCTGGCGCTCGAACGGGTACGTCGGGACGGCGACCTTGCGGCGGATCTCCTGGCCGTAGTAGGCGTCCCAGTCCAGCTCGACGCCGCGGCACCACAGCTCCGCCACCGCCGAGGCCAGCACCCTGCCGTCGGGCACCGGGCGGCGTTCGTGGTGCAGTGACGGCAGTGCGCAGCCGCCGACGGCCGCCGCCCGCGGCCGGACGAGCCCGGTGAGTGCCTGGCCGGGCCCCACCTCCAGGAACACGGTGTGTCCGTCCTCGATCAGCCGGGTGATCGATTCGGCGAACCTGACGGGCTTGCGCAGATGCTGGGCCCAGTACGCGGGGTCGGTGATCTGGTCGTCGGTGAAGTAGTCCCCGGTCACATTGGACACGATGGGCACCGACGGAGTGTTGCGGGTCGTGGCGGCCACCAGTTCGGTGAGCGGTGTCACCGCCGGCTCCATCATCGCGGAGTGGAAGGCATGCGAGGTGTGCAGTGCCTGGTGGTTGGTGCCGCGTTCCTCCAGCTGGGCGGCGAACAGATCGATCGCCTTCTGCGGCCCGGAGACGACGGTCACCTCGGGCGCGTTCGTGGCCGCCACCGACACACCCTCGGGCAGCGAGCCCAGTGCGTCCTCGGGGGCCAGCACGGCCAGCATCCCGCCGGGCTCCATCTCCTGCACGAGCCGCCCGCGTTCGGCGACCAGCCGGGCGGCGTCCTCCAGCGAGAACACCCCGGCGAGGGTGGCGGCCACGAACTCGCCGACGCTGTGGCCGATCATCGCGGCCGGCCGGACGCCCCAGGAGAGCCACAGCCGGGCGAGCGCGTACTCGACGGCGAACAGGAGCGGCTGCGCCACCCGGGTCTGGTCGACGTCGATGGCCGACTTCGGGTCGCGTACCGCGTCCCGCAGGTCGATGCCGATGTGTTCCTTGAAGAGTTCCGCCACCCGGTCGAGTTCCGCGGTGAAGACCGGCTCCGTGCCGTACAGGTCGGCGGCCGCGCCCCGGTGCTGGGAACCCTGGCCGGGGAAGACGAACACGGGCGCGATCTCGGCCTTGGGGGCCTCGCCGGTGTACACCGTGGCGAGTTTCTTGGCGTCACGTCCGGTCAGCACCCTGGCGGCGGCGCCCACGTCGGAGGCGACGATCGCCCGGCGGTGCCGCATCTGCGGACGGCCCGTGGCCAGCGTGAAGGCCGCGTCGGCGAGGTCACGGCCGTTCCAGTCGCCCACCGCCTGCGTGCAGGCGGCGCCCAGGTTGGTCGCCGCGGCCTCCAGAGCGCTCTCGGTCCTCGCCGACAGCGGCAGGACCTGCCAGGGACGGGTGCGGCCACCGGGACGGGCCTTCGGCGCCTCCTCCACGATGGCGAAGGCGTTGGTGCCGCCCACGCCGTACGAGCTGACCGTCGCCCGGCGCTTGCCGGGTCGCTCCGGCCAGTCGGCCAGCCGGGTGTTGACCTCGAACGGTGTGCTCTCGAACTCGATCTTCGGGTTGGCCTTGGTGAAATTGACCAGCGGGGGCACCACGCCCTCGCGCACCGCCAGCACCGCCTTGATCAGACCGGCGACGCCGGCGGCCGGCCCCATGTGTCCGATGTTGCCCTTCACCGAACCGATCAGGCAGCGCTGGTCGTGGGTCTTTCCGGAGGAGGAGAACGTCTCGCTGAGCGCGGTGATCTCGATGGGGTCGCCCACGAGGGTGCCGGTGCCGTGCGCCTCCACGTAACCGATCGTCGACGGGTCGACATCCGATTCGTCGAACGCCGCCCGCATCAGCGCGCGCTGGCCGCTGATGCTGGGTGCCGTGAAGCCCGACCGGTCGCCGCCGTCGTTGTTGAGGGCCGAGCCCACGATCACCGCGTAGACGTGGTTGCGATCGCGTACGGCGTCCTCGTAGCGGCGGAGCACCACGGCCCCGACGCCCGTACCGAAGACCGTGCCGTCGGCCTGGTGGTCGAAGGGCCGGCAGTGGCCCGTCTTGGAGTAGATGCCTCCCTCGCTCCACCAGTAGCCCGACACGACCGGGAGTTCCACCTCGACACCGCCCGCCACCGCGGTCTCGCACTCGCCGTTCAGCAGGGAACGGCAGGCCAGGTGGACCGCGACGAGGGAGGAGGAGCAGGCGGTCACCACATTGACGCTCGGTCCGCCGAGGCCGAGCTTGTACGAGACCGTCGGGGCGAGGTAGTCGACATCGTTGCCGATGGCGACCGTCATCTGCCCCACCGACTCGATGCGGTCGGGGTAATGGATGACGTTCTGCTCCTCATAGGCGTTCGGGGCGCTGCCGGCGAACACCCCGACCCGCCCGGGAACGGAGAACGGGTCGTATCCCGCGTCCTCCAGGGCGCTGTAGGAGGACTCCAGGAACAACCGGTGCTGGGGGTCCCTGATTTCGGCTTCCCGGGGCGTGAAACGGAAGAACCGCGCGTCGAACTTCTCCACGTCGGCGAACGCCGGGCGGGCCCTGACATAGCGTGGGTCATTGACCTTGTCCGGGTTTATGCCCGCGTCGAGCAGTTCCTCCGACGACCATGTGGTGATACTCTCCACGCCTGCTTTAAGGTTGAACCAGTATTCCTCTGCGTCGCGAGCGCCGGGCAGTCGGCAATGGAGTCCGACAACCGCAAACTTCTGGGCGTCACCCATTTCTCTCCATGGAATTGGGTCGCGCTATCGCGCGCCATTGGAAAAAGGAGGGGGAATCAATTCGAACCTTGCGGCCGCAACAGTATCGGCCGGGAAGGCGATCACGCCTCGTCCGAGTAAGCCAAACCAGCGCGGCCCACTTGTTGGATTCGACCAGAAGCCGCCACATCTCTTGGTCGCCCCAAGCGCAGACGGGTTCGACTGCCCGCACCGTCGCAGGTCAGAGGGATGAAAGCAGAAAACGGACAGGCTGCGGCAGGTGTAACCATGTCAAGTTCTTTGCTCAATCATGGAATAGCGAGCCCGCCGCAGCCCCCGGATCGTGTACGGCCGTCAGTCGGCAGCGGGCAGGTGTTCGCGCACCCGCACGGCCAGCAGCAGCATGGCCGCCTGGTCGCCCCCGCTGGCGGTCAGATCAAGAAACGGCCGCAGTTCACTGACGCGGTACTTGACCGTGTTCTGGTGCACCCCCAGCGCGGAGGCGACCTCCTTCAGCCGGCCCCAACGCGAGAGATACGCGTCGATGGTGGGCAGTACCCACTCGCGGTCGAGCATCGGCGAGAGCGGCTCCAGCACGGCGCTGGCGAAGCGCCGGGCCCTGTCGGGCTCGGCCAGCATCGCGATCAGCGGAGCCAGTTCGTGGTAGTCGTACACGAGTCGGTCACCGCCGTGCGACACGGCGTTCATACCGATCCGCAGCGCGTCGACCGCTTCGGCGTAACTCTGCCGCGTCTGGGCCGCGCCTTGTGCCGTGTGTCCCAGCCCGAAGGCCAGTACCTGGCCCGTAGCGAGTTGGCGCAGGCGATGTACGAGGTGTTTTCTGCCCATGTGGTCGGGGAGTTCGAGCGCCGCGACCACGCTGCTGTGCCGTACGGTCCAGAACAACGCGCCCGCCTGGCCGGCCATCGACCGCCCGATGTCCTCCAGGTCGGCGAACGTCGCCGTCGCCCGAACCTGGGCCACGGCCACGCAGTGCGCGATGGCGAAGGCATCGGTGCGCCGGTGGTGTTCGGCCCAGATACCGGCGAGCACCGCGTCGAACAGCTGGGAACGGTGCTGCTGTTCAGGGGCGCTGTTCATGCGTGCGACCTCGTCGGAGTAGGCCGCGGCGGACGCGGCGCTGATCCGGTCGGCGAACTCCAGCACCCAGGCCGCCATCGCCCCGATGTCGCGTTCCGCGACGGTGCCGCCGACGGCGAGTGTGCCCACGATCTCCTCGCATAACACCCGTGCCCCGATCCGGTAGGCGCGGAGTATCGCCTCTCG
This sequence comes from Streptomyces sp. NPDC001508, assembly GCF_040298665.1. Taxonomy (NCBI): domain Bacteria; kingdom Bacillati; phylum Actinomycetota; class Actinomycetes; order Kitasatosporales; family Streptomycetaceae; genus Streptomyces; species Streptomyces sp. NPDC001508. The sequence continues at coordinate 115,023 of NZ_JBEPAP010000009.1, read as the reverse complement.
GCCTATGCCCTGCGTGGCGCGACGCCGGGCGCCCTCCGTCAAGGGCACCAACTCCTCGTCCCGTATCTCCCCGGCCCTCATCGCCGCGAGGCAGCAGCGCACCGTGGCCGCGGACAATTCGCGTATGTCGCCGAGCAGCGAATCATCGGTGATCTGCCCGTAGGTGCTGATCTCCGTCTGGAAGGCGCGCACCATGGTCGTCGCCATCACGTCGACCCGTGCCTCCAGGAGTGCCACGGCATCGCTTCGCCTTCCGCTCGTCCGACGCAAGGTGTCCTCGTCGGCGTACGGCGAGCGGCGTGTTCCCATCGGTTCTGGTCGTTTGTCATCGGGTGGGGAGATCCCGGCCGGCAGAAAGAGTGGTGGCACCCGGGACGGGACGCGATCGTTGCTGGTTCTCATCTTCTTCCCCCAGGGCGTGTATCGGATGTGCTGGTCACAGCCACGCGTTCAGGGCCGCCGCGAGGACGATCGTGGCGGCACGGGGCTGTCATGCCCGTGGCTTCGGTCGGTGCCTTGACATGTGACGCGGTACTCGACCGCTCGATAAGCCTTGTAGTCTTCTCGATCGAACTCCGGCGGCCTACCGTCTTTCTAGCCGATCTTCATTCGGTTACAAGACGAAAGGCAGAAGCCTTGGGGGCACCCATACCCGGGGCCCGGCACACGTCATTCGTCGACCGGCGACACCCCGGGGGGGACGTGGTCAGCAGTGGCCCTGGGGCCCGCTCTTCAGGAGCCGGCGCCCCGGGACCGGGCCAGGGCGCTGATACGCAGGTCCCTGGTGCGGCTCTGATGGGCGATCATGCGGTCGCGGGCCGCGGCCGCGTCACGGCGACGCACCGCGTCCAGGATCGCGGCGTGCTCCTCGAGAATCATGGTGAGGTTGTCGGGGAGGTCCGTGGCAGGGGCCGTGTGCGTGTCGTACACGGTCAGTTGGGCGTCCAGCCGGTCCATCAGTCCGGCGATCGTGGCGTTGTGCCCGGCCTCGCGCAGGGCCACGTGCCACAGCTTGTTGAGGTCCCGCAGTTCGGCGGGGTCCTCCTTGGCCGCCACGGTGCTCTCATGGACGTGTACCAGCCGGGCGAGGTCGAGTTCGGTCCGCCGTAGGGCGGCGGCCTGCGCGGCCGACGACTCCAGGGCGATACGGGCCTCGCAGATCTCCAGGATCTCCTCCGGTGTGCGGGTGCGGACCACATAGCCGCGGGTCGCCTGCTCCACCAGTCCGTCCTGTTCGAGCCTGATCAGCGCTTCCCGCACCGGGGTGCGCGAGACGTTGTACTGCGCGCTGAGGGTCGTGGGGATCAGGACGGTACCGGGTCCCGCCTTCCCGCTGAGGATGCTCCGCCGGATGCGGGTGTAGTGACTGCCCGTACGCGCGTCGTCCTGTGAAGGGGCCACGTCCTCTTCCCTTGTCCTCTCGCGTCGCGAAATGTCGTCCAGGGCGGCGGGGCCGCCCGTACCACGGTAGTTGGGGCCCCTGCAGATGCGTGCACGGCCAGATGCGTGCACGGCGGCTCGTCCCCGCGGTCAGCAGTGACTACAAGTGTATACACTAGCTTGCAATTGAATGCAGCTGTCGCTAGGGTCGGCTCAACGTTCGAAGCAGCTCCGGACGCCGCGCCGTTCGGCCGGCGATCACATCTACGGGAGTTCCGGCATGTTCCGCGAGGCGCAGTCACGGTGGGGTCTGACCCCCCTGCCCGTCGCGGTCGTACTCCTGCGCTCGGGCGAGCTGACCTGCCGTCGGCACATCGATCTCATGCGGGTCTCCAGCGCCGGCTGTCGCTGATCATCCCGTCTTCGGGGCGGCGCGCTGCGACTGCGCAGTCCGCGCGCGGCTTCCTTCCCGCTCCTCCCGCGTCGCTCGTCATGCCCTTCGGCCCCTGATCCGGCCATCGTGCCCGCGAGCGCCCCCGCGCCAAGAACACCGGCGTTCCTCCTCCGCCCCACAGGGGTCACAGCCCGTGCGCGGGCCGTGGGCGCGGCCGGCCGGGGCGCCCGGACCACCACTCCTGAAAGGGAGACCCATGCCCGAGCAGCCACTGCTCACCAAGGACGGGGAGCCGCCCTCCGTCTCCGAACAGGGTCGCGGCACCGCGCCCCGTCCGACCGGACCGCGCACCACACGCCGGATCGCCCGTCTGCTGCCGCACACCGGACGGGCGCTCGGCCCCTGGGTCGTTCCGCTGCTGGCCCTGGTGGTGTGGCAGGTGACCGCACAGACCGGGGTCCTTTCCCCGTCCGTCCTGCCCGCCCCTCAGGCGGTCCTGCGAGCGGGCACCGACCTCGCCGCCACCGGTGATCTCCAGCGGTACCTGCTCACCAGCCTGCGCCGTATCGCGCAGGGCTTCGCCCTCGGCACGGCCACCGGCCTCGTCCTCGGTTTCGCCGTGGGAATGTCGAAACCGGCCGAAGTGCTCCTGGACCGCTCGCTGCAGATGGTCCGCACCATCCCGCATCTGGCCCTGGTCCCCCTCATGATCGCCTGGTTCGGCATCGGTGAGGAGCCCAAGATCCTTCTGGTGGCGCTGGGCACCTTCTTCCCCGTCTATCTGAACACCGTCACCGGCATCCGCGGCGTGGACCCCAAACTGCTCCAGCTGGGCCGTTCCTACGGTCTGGGGCGCTGGGCCCTCGTACGCGACATCGCCGTTCCCGGTGCGCTGCCGACGATCCTGGCGGGCATCCGCTACTCCCTCGGCGTCGCCTGGATCACCCTCGTCGTCGCCGAGACCATCTCCGCCAGCGACGGCATCGGCTACCTCGCCCAGGACGCCCGCCAGATGCTGCGCACCGACCAGATCGTGCTCGCCATCGTGCTGTACGCGCTGGCCGGTCTGCTCGCCGACTTCCTCACCAAGCTCATCGAAAGAAGGGTCCTGCGGTGGCACCCCAACTACCGTCGTCCGTCCGCCCCGTGACGCCCCCCGCCACCGGTGCCCGGCTGCTCCTGAGCGATGTCGGCAAGCGGTACGGCGACCGGTGGGTCCTCGACGGCATCGACCTGGAGGTCGAACCCGGCTCCTTCGTCTCCTTCCTCGGCCCCAGCGGCGCGGGCAAGAGCACCTTGCTGCAGATCATCGCGGGGCTGGAGGAACCCAGCACGGGAAGCGTCACATTCCACACCTCGGGACCCGGCCCCGCCACGGCGCGCATGATGTTCCAGGAGGACCGGCTGCTGCCCTGGCGCAGCGTCGAGGACAACGTGCTGCTGGGCGTCAAGGGCCGCAAGGACGAGGCCCGTGCCCTGCTGGAGGCCGTGGGGCTGGCCGGCCGTGAGGGTGCCTGGCCGGCCGAGCTGTCCGGCGGCCAGCGGCAGCGCGTCGCCCTGGCCCGCGCGCTTCTGCACCGTCCCGAAGTGCTGCTGCTGGACGAGCCGTTCGGTGCCCTGGACGCCCTGACCCGGATCGCCATGCAGCAACTCGTGGAACGCCTCTGGCTGGCACAGCCACGCACCGTGCTGCTGGTCACCCATGACGTGGAGGAGGCACTGGTGCTGTCCGACCGCGTTCTGGTCCTGACCGGCGGCTCGATCGGACGCGACCTGCGGATCGACCTGCCGCGCGAGGACAGGCGCGGCCACCCGCGCCTCGTCGCCTGGAAGGAGGAGATCCTGCGGGGGCTGCTCGACCCGGACGCCGTCCCCCCGGACGCCGCCTGACCAGGCCGAACCTGTCGGCGACTCATCTGATTGCTGCTCCCCGTACCGCGCCTCGCCAAACGAAGGAATTCACCATGCCCGGATACCGGATCACCACCTCCCGTCCCTCCGCCACCTCGTCGGCCGGGCCCTCGCGCCGTCGCCTCCTCGCCCTCGGGGGCATCGCCGCGCTCGCTCCCGCCCTCGCCGCCTGCGGCAGTGGCAGCTCATCGCCCAAGACCGAGCAGCTCGCCGACGGCGTGCCCGCCAAGCTCCGCTACGCGGTCATCGGTAACGGCAAGACCGGCATTCCGGCGGCTCTGCGCCACAAGTTCGACGGCGTGGACATCAGCAAGGAACTCGGCGGAACGTCGGTCGCCTGGCCCTCGGGTTTCACCGCCTCCCTGCCCGTCATGGAGGCGTTCAAGGCCGGCAGTGTCGACTTCTCGTTCGCCACCGCCACCGCCGTGGCCTACGCGATCGGCGGCGGCGTCCCCATCGTGCCGCTCGCCGCCTACCCCCTGCCCGGCACAGAGGTCGAGATCCTTGTGCCGCGGGGCTCCGCCATCCGCGGTGCGGCCGATCTGAAGGGCAGACGGATCGCCGACCAGAAGGGCACGACCAGCACCTACAGCCTCATCAAGTACCTGGAGAGCGCCGGTCTGCGGCTCGACGACATCGAGTACGTCGATCTGCCGGCCGCCGACGCGGAGTCGGCCTTCGCCAACGGCAAGGTGGACGCCTGGATCAGCTGGCAGCCCGCCATCGGCCTGGCCAAGGCCCGGCATCAGGCCCGCAGCCTGCCGAACGTCAAGACGTACGACTACAGCTTCTACGTGGCGAGCGAGTCCTTCGCGAAGAAATTCCCCGAGGCCGCGGCGAAGGCCGTGCGCGCCGTCCGCGACGCCCAGCGTCGTATCAACGCCTCCCCGGAGAAGAGTGTCGAGTTCTTCGACGGCATCGGCGGATTCGGCTCCGCGAAGCTGGAGCGCGAGGTCTACCTCGAACTGACCCAGAAGAAGCTCCTGTCCGATTCCAACGCCGACACGCTCGCTGCGGTGGACGCCAAGGCGATCGCCAGCACCCAGGACCTCGCCGACAACTTCCACGCCCTGGGCGTCTACCCGTCGAAGATCGATGTGGCCGGGTTCCTGCAAGATTCCCGGTTCGACTCGATCAGAAAGACGGTCGCCGCCGAACTCGCGCGGTGAACCGGCGCCGGGCACCCCGACCGCCCGGCGCGACGGCACGGCATCACGACCGCCGCGACAGCGGCGAAACAGCCGCGACACCCGCGACACCCGCGACACCCGCGACACCCGCGACACCCGCGACACCCGCGACACCCGCGACACCCGCGACACCCGCGACACCCGCGACAGCAGCACTCCTAAGAGCCCCCGACGCCCGCAACCCGCCACGGCAGAGAGTCCCTTGATGAGCACTTCCCGGAACCAGATGCACCTCGCCGCCTTCGTCACCGCGGGGCCCGGCCGGCCCGGAGGCTGGCGCTACCCGGGCGCCGAGCCGAACTGGCTGTCCGCCTCCTACTACCAGCACATCGGGCGGATCCTCGAACAGGGCAGATTCGACCTGATGTTCTTCGCCGACATCCTGTCCGTACCCGACCGGTTCGACAACAGTATGGACAGCCAACTGCGCTACGGCGCGCTCGGCTCCCTCCGTCTCGACCCGACGCCCATCCTCGCCTCGGTCGCGGCTGTCACCCAGCACCTCGGGGTGGCAGCCACGGTCTCCACCAGCTACCTGGAGCCCTTCCCGGTGGCGCGGTCGTTCGCCACGACCGACCACCTCAGCCACGGCCGCGCGGCCTGGAACGTGGTGACCTCCTTCCAGGACTCCGAAGCCCGCAACTTCGGCAACGACCGGCACATCGACCGCGACAAGCGTTACGACCGGGCCGACGAGTTCCTCGAAGTGGCCTGCAAGCTCTGGGACAGCTGGGAGGACGACGCCCTGGTCATGGACCCGGCCGCCCCCCTCTTCGCCGACCCCGCACGGGTGCACCGCATCGACCACGAGGGCGAGTGGTTCAGTGTCCGGGGTCCCCTGAACGTCTCCCGCCCGCCTCAGGGCTACCCGGTGATCATCCAGGCCGGCGCCTCTCCCAAGGGACGGGACTTCGCCGCCCGCTGGTCGGACGTCATCTTCTGCAGCCACGCCTCGCTGGAATCGGCCCGGGACTTCTACCAGGACGTCAAGGCCCGCGCGGTGCGCCACGGTCGGCGCGCCGAGGACATCAGGATCCTTCCCATGGCGACTCCCGTCGTCGGCCCGACCACCGAGGCGGCGCGCGAGACCCGGCGACGGCTGGAGGACCTGGTGCCGCCGCTGGCCGGCCTGTCGACGCTCGCCTATCACCTGGATGTCGACCTGGCCGGCCTCCCCCTCGACGAGCCGCTGCCCGACGTGGACGTACCGGGCGTACAGGGCCACTACAAGGAGGTCGTGGAGATGACACGGCGCGACGGGCTGACCCTGCGTGAGCTGGGAAAGCGCTACGGCGGCCGCACCGAGGGCGCCTTCGTCGGCACGGCCGCGGAGGTGGCGGACGGCATGGAGCAGTGGTACTCCGAGGGTGCCTGTGACGGATTCACCATCGGCGCCGTGCACGCTCCGGGCGCGTTCGAGGACTTCGTCCGCCAGGTGGTTCCCGAGTTGCAGCGTCGCGGTGTCTTCCGCACCGAGTACGAGGGCACGACCCTGCGCGACAACCTGGGCCTGGCACGCCCGGAGGCCGGTGCCTGGCGCGACCGCCGCTTCGGTGCCTGAGCACCCGCCCACCGGATGGGCCCGGCGCCGCGCCCGTCCGTCCACCGCCACCACCGACGACGACCATGAGGACGACAACCCGATGACGACCGCAGTCGACACCGTGAGCATCACCGGCAGGACCACGGACACCGTGGGCCGTTTCCTGGTGACCGCCCGAAGCAACCACTTCGTCTCCGACGCCCGTACCGGACCGGCCGAGGCCGTCCAGGCCGGAGAACTGCTGCTGTCCTCCCTGGCCTCGTGCTCCCTGAGCAACATCCAACTCCACGCCCAGGAGCGTGGGTCCGGCCTGACCGACGGTGACGCCCACATCAGCTACGAACGAGACCCGCAGGACCCCACCCGCTACGCGGCCATCCGCCTCGACCTCCGGCTGGGCGGAGTGACCCAGGAGGAGGCCGAGACACTGGCCGGGCTCTTCGCCGGCAGCTGTCCCATCTACAACACCCTGCGCCGGGGCGGTAACGTCACGCTCTCCGTGCACGCACGCAGCGCCGCCCTTCCTGCCTCCTGACCGAGCACGAGAGACCGAGCGGGGAGAGAGCGAGCACGAGAGACCGAGCAGGGAGAGCGAGCATGAGAGACACTCTCCCGTCCCTGCCCGCCACGGCGGACACTAGGTCCCTGGAATCGACAACTCGTCGGCCGGTGGGGCGCTTTGGACCGGCTCCAGGCGCCAGGGTCCGACGGAATCCTGGGCGGTGGTGGGGCCGACGAGGACGCCGGTGAACCGGGAAGGCGGCAGCATCCGGCGGCAGACCTCGGCCAGCGCTTCCGCGTCGACCTGCCGCAGTTCGTCCTGGCGGGCGGCGAGCGCGGCGGGGTCCTGCCGGGCGGCGGGCAGCTCCGCGAGCGCGTCGGCCAGGCCCGTCTGGGACGACCAGGCGATCTGCGCGCTGCCGATCGCGTAGTCCCGTACGGCGGCCGTCTGCCGCGCGTCGGGCGGCCCTTGCGCCAGTCGCGTCAGCTCGTCCCCGACCGCTTCGGTCAACCGCAGGGCCGTCGGCGCGGCCGTGTCGGCGCACACGATCAGCTGCGGGCCGCCAAGTCCGCTGTCGAGTGAGGACCACACGGTGTAGGCGAGGGCGTCCCGGTCGCGCAGGCGGCGCTCGAGACGCGACCTCGGGAAGCCGCCCAGCATCACATTGGCCAGGTGCAGCGCGGGCCCGACGGGGCCGTCGCCCATCGGCGCGCCCAGGCACAGATACGCCCGGTCGCCCGCTGCCGTCGGATGGACGGCGATCGCGCCCGCCGCCCCGGCCCCCGTCGCCCCGGCCGCCCGCGGGCACATCTGGCGCGTGGTGCCGTCGCCGGTGCCCGCGGTGCCCCAGCCGTCGAAGATCCCCCGTGCGGTGTGCACCGTGGCATCGGGGTCGAGATCACCGACGAGGACGAGTGTCGCCGACGACGGCAGCAGCCGTTCGGTGTGCAGGGTCCTCACCTGCTCCGCGGTGACGCCGGCGAGCTGCTGCAAGGTCGGTGGTTCCTGCCCTGCGGCGCCGTCGCCGTGGACCCGCGGACGTATCAGGGCGAGGGCTTGCGTCGCGGGGGTCGCGCGGGCCAGGGCGAGTTGACCGCCGACGGCGGTCCGCGCCGCCTGTACCTCCTGCTCGGGATGGGTCGCCGCGGTCACGGCGTACGCGAGAAAACGCAGCAGGGGGACCAGTCCGCCGCTCAGCACGCCGCCGCGGAGGCTGAGCCGTCCGCCGTGGACGAGGGGAACGAGGTCGCAGCCCAGGCGGCCCAGCAACGTCTCGATGTCCTGCCGGTCGCGGCCGGGCAGCCCGCGCAGCAGTGTGGCGGCGAGGATCGACGCCCGCGCGGAGAGTCCGGGTGCGACGGTGCCGAGGTCGGCGGTGAGGCGCAGTTCGACGCGCGGCACCGTCGGCAGGCGGACGGCGAGGACGCGCAGCCCGCTGGGCAGCGTGGTGGCGGCGCTCGGCGGTACGGGCCAGGCCGGCGGTTCGGCGGTCATCGCCGGCCTGCCGGGCCGTGGCCGGCCGCGGGGGCGGGGCCCCGCGGGCTCAGCGTCAGCACGGCCCGGCCGGCGGCCGTCAGCCGTTGTGCCGCACGGGCGATGTCGGCGGCGTCGGTGGCCGCGGCCAGCCGGGAGACGCGTGTGTGCAGAGCGGCGTCGCCGTGGAGCAGTTCGAAGGTGCCGAGGGAGCGCAGGCGTGCGGGGAGCGAGTCATGCCGGCGCAGCAGGCCGCTGATCCATCGGCGGGTGGTGACGAGCAGTTCCTCCCCGGTGGCCCCGTGACGTGCCAGCGTCGACAGCTCGGTGTCGACGGCGGTGACCGCCCGTTGGTGGTCCGCTCCGGCGGGCTGGGTGACCGTACAGGCGAATGTTTGCGGGTGGCACGCCTCGAACGGGCCGCCGATGAGCCCACAGGTGGCGGTGACGGCTACGGCGGCGCGTTGTTCGAGCACGAGCCGGTGCCGCAGCCGCCCTTCGAGCACGGCCGCGAGCAGCACATGGGCGAGGTAGCCGGGGAGGTCGGCGACGGGGTCGGGCAGGCGGTAGCCGATGGTGGTGGCGGGCAGGGGGGCGAGCGGGTCGTCGTGCCGCCCGTGCAGCTCGGTCGTCGGCTCCGGCTCGTGCAGAAGCGGCGGCCGGGCGGCCGTACGGGCCGGGACGGCGCCGAAGTGCCGCAGCACCAGTTGCTCGGCCGTGCCGGTGTCGAAGGCGCCCACGACGGTGAGCAGGGCGTTGCCCGGGGCGTAGTGCCGTGCGAAGAAGTCCTGGCACTGCTCGACGGTCGTGCGGGCGAGCCCCGCGGCGTCGCCGTACCCGTCATGGGCGTTGGCGTGGGTGCGGTAGAGCAGTCGTGGCAGGGCGAACTTCGGGAAGCCGCCGTAGGGGCGGGAGGTGATGTTGCGACGGATCTCCTCGGCGACCACGTTCGTCTCGGTGCGCAGTGTCCGCGCGTCGATGCCCGGCCCGCGCATGCGGTCCGCCTCGGTGGCCAGCATGCTCTCCAGTGAGCCCGCCGGTCCGACCTGGTGGAAGTCCGTCGTGTCGGGGCCGGTCGCGGCATTGCGGTAGCCGCCGGCCCGTTCGACGGCGTGCGCGCGGTCCGCCCGGTCGGCCCGCTGGAACATCAGGTGTTCGAGGAGGTGGGCGAGCCCGTCGTGGCCCGGCGGGTCGGAGCGGAAGCCCACGCGGTAGTGGACGGCGACGCCTACGCAGTTCCCGGTGTGCTCCGGTACGAGCAGCACGCGCAGCCCGTTGGGAAGCGTGCGGCGCCGCAGCCGGACGTCGGGCAGAGCACCGTCGTCAAACGTGCTCACGGCATCGTCGTCAAGGGTGGGCACGGCACCGTCGTCAAGGGTCGGGGCGGCAGCGTCCTTCGGGGTGGGCGGGGCGACGACGGCACCGGGCCGCGGCACGTCGGCGGGGCCAAGCGGGTCCGGTGAAGTCCGCTGCGGTGCGACAGCGCCCTGAAGCGCGGGGGACTGCGCGACCGGCCACGACGGTTCCGCAGACGATCGACGGCATATCGGGGCGTCTCCAGCGGAGCGTTCAGGCACGTTCACCGGCGCGCTCCGGCCCGTTCGACCGGCCGCTGTCCCCCGACGAGTTCCCGGTAGGAGCGGCAGCGGTCGAGCAGTTCGTCGTGTGTTCCGGCATCGAGCCGGCGTCCCTCGTCGATCACGACGATGTGGTCGGCCTGCCGGATGGTGGAGACACGGTGGGCCACCATGATGACGCCACGGTCGCGGGCGAGTTCGTCCACCACGTCCCGCAGCCGGCCCTCGTTGACGCCGTCGAGCTGGGAACTCGGCTCGTCCAGCAGGACGACGGAGGCGTCGCTGAGCAGAACGCGGGCCAGGGCGAGGCGTTGGCGCTGGCCGCCGGAGAGGTCCTCGGCACGTCCCAGCACCGTGTCCAGTCCCTGTGGCAGGTCGGCGACCGCGCGGTCCAGCGCCACGGAGGCCAGGACCGCGTACAGGTGGGCGTCCGTCACCGGGGTGCGCCGGCCGAGTTCCAGGTTCTCCCGGACCGTCCCTTCGACCAGGGCGAACGTCTGGTCCAGATAGGCCACTTGGGCACGGAGGCGGTCCAGGGGCCACTGTGCGACGTCATGCCCGAGCACCCGCACGGTGCCTGACTGCGGGAGCAGGAAGCCCTCCACGAGATCGAGTGCGGTGGTCTTGCCGGCGCCGGACGAGCCGACGAGGGCGGTGATCCCCCGGCGCGGTGCGGTGAAGGAGAGTCCGTCGAGCGTGGGCCGGTCCTCACTGTGGCTGAAGCGGACCTCTTCGAACTGCACGGCGTGCGGCGCCTGTCGTAGGTCGGCCCGGGGCTCACTCGGGCCTGCGCGGAGCGGGTCGGCGGCCGAGGTCCGCGCGTCCTCGGTGGGTGTGGTCCGGGCGTCCTCGGCGGCCGTGGTCCGGGCGTCCTCGGTCGGTGTGGTCCGGGCGTCCTCGGTCGGTGTGGCGAGCGCGTCCTCGGCAGCCGTGGTCCGCGCGTCCTCGGTCGGTGTGGCGAGCGCGTCCTCGGCAGCCGTGGTCCGCGCGTCCTCGGTGGGTGTGGTCCGGGCGTCCTCGGTCGGTGTGGCGAGCGTCTGCTCGATCCGGGTCCCCGCGGCGAAGCCGAGTTGCAGCCGTGCGAAGCCGTTCGCCAGCATGCTGAGCGGGGCGACCAGTTGCAGCAGATAGAGCAGGAACGCGGCGAACTCGGCGACGCCGATCGCTCCGGAGGCCAGTCGTATGCCGCTGCCCATCACCACCCCGACCAGCGCGAATTGCTGACCCAGGCCCATGATCGGGGTGACGAACGCCTGCCGTCGGGCCGCGTCGACCGCGGCGGTCGCCGCGGTCTCGGCGCACCGCACGATGCCGGACGCCACCTGGGACTCCGCGCGGTGGGCCTTGATCGTGGGCAGCGCGGCGAGCGCGGAGGTGAAGCGCTGCGCGAGATCGCCGAGTGCCGCCTGCTGGGTGGCGGTGCTGTGCCTGACCCCCTTCACGAACACGACGATCGCGAGCGCCGCGACGGAGAAGGTGCCGACGACGATCAGCAGCAGCACCCAGTCCAGGAAACCCATGACGACCAGGGTCGCCGCGGCGGTCAGACAGGCCATCGGCAGTTGGGTGACGCCGATGTCGACGACGGCACGCAGTTGCGCGGAGTCGGACGTGACCCGGGCGACCAGTTCGCCCGCGCCCGCGCGGCGCGCTTCGGGCAGCGGAAGTCGCAGCGCATGGGCCGTGATGCGCTGCCGGACGGTGAGCACGGTGCGCTCCCCCGCCCGGGCGAGAAAGAAGGCCGACAAGGCCGCGGCCATGGCACCGCCCACGGCGAGCGCCGTCATCAGCAGCACCGAGCCGGTCACATCGCGATGGCCGGCGAATACCTCGACGATACGGCGCATCACCATCGGCACCGCGAGCGTGGCCCCGGTGGCGGTCAGTGCCAGCAGGACCGCTGCGACGGTGTTGGTCCGGTCGGCCAGCACATGACGGAACACGCGCAATCGAGGAGACGCGGCGAGCGGCAGCCGTGAAGCGGACATGGAGCGACTCCTCGGTCGGTTGCGGAAGGCAGAAGCGTGGGCGGCACTTGTCTACCGGACCCCTCCCCCCGCTTGTCAAGGCTTGTCATGACTCTTGACTGACCGCCCGACAAGCCCCACTCTCTTGCGTCATGGATGTTGACATCGCTGCGCGGCCCGCCATCGGTACGCGCCGGAGGTTCTTGCCGACCGACCCGTCCGGCACCCCCTCGGTGGACCGGCTGCTGCTTCGCCTCGGCATGGGCCGCCTCCTCGACGCGGGGCTCGCCGCCCACCCCGGCCGCAACGACAACTGGGCGGGACTCACCGAGAGCGGCCAGGCGGTCTTCGTCAAACGCATCGGCGGCGCACCGGCCGAGTCCCTGCGCCGCTTCCACCGGGTCCTGGCCTTCGAGCGCACCGCCGCGGCGGCGGCCCACCCGATCCGCACCCCGCGCCTGCTCGGCTCGGACGAGAGCGCCCGCCTGCTCGTCTTCGAGCTGCTGGAAGGGGCCGGCGCGGGCAGCGATCTGGCCGGCGAGGACGCCTTCGACGAGGCGCTGTCCCGGCGGGCCGGCCGCACCCTCGCCGCACTGCACGCCCTGCCCGTGGACGGCGAGCTGCACGCCTCGCCGCCGTCCCTGCCGGCGCAGAGCTGGTTCGACGCGCTGCCGTGGGCCGTGTTCGGCGCGGCGAGCGCCGGAACACTGGAGGCCTGGCGGCTGCTCCAGGGGGACGACGCGCTGCACGACGCGCTGCGGGCGCTGCGTGCCGGGCAGGAGGGCGCGCGCACCACACCGGTCCACGGCGATGTGCGCCTCGACCAGTTCCTGATCGGCCCCGACGGCGGGCTGATGCTCACGGACTGGGAGGAGTTCGGTCTCGGCGACCCGGCCCGCGACCTCGGCGCATACGCGGGTGACTGGCTCTATCGCGCGGTCCTGAAGGTACCCTCCGGGCTCCACCACGGGCCGGCCGCCGAGGCACCGCACGAGCAGGTGGTGCGAGCCGGAGTGGCCGAACTGGGCCGCGTGGCCCCGCTCGTGGCCGGCTTCTGGTCCGGTTACACCGCGCTACGCCCCGAAGCGGCCGCCGACCTTGGCCTGTTGGAGCGGGCGACCGCGTTCGCCGGATGGCACCTGCTCGACCGCCTGCTGGCGTCGGCACACGCGCGGTCCCGTGTGACGGCCACCGAGCGCGCCGCCGCGGGCATCGGCCGTACCGCGCTCCTCGCGCCGCAGGCGTTCATCACCGTACTCGGATGGGGAGGGCCCCTCGCATGACAACCGCCCTGGCGCCACGGATCGTTCGGCTTCTGCGCGAGACACGGCTCGCACCCGACGGCCGCAGTGCCGTCGTAGGGCGGCGGACCCTGAACGGCGACACCCGGCACGCCCTGCAGTCCCTGCTCGCCGAGGAGTTCTACCGGTGCCACCACATGGGGCGCGCCGAAGAGCCGGAACTGCCCAGGCGCTCCTTGCGCGACCCCGAGTTCGAGCAGCGGCTCCTCTCGGTCATGCCGCACCGCCACACCTCGCGCGTCGTTCCGCTGCTGGCCCCGGTGGAGACATCCGCGGCCACGGTGTTGCTCGACGGCGTCCGGGTGACGCTGCCCGCCGAGCGCGTGGAGTCGGTGGGCGGCGACGGCCGGTCCGCGCGTGTCCGGCTGGACGCCGCACGGGCAGCGCTGTCCCCGGGCTTCTTCCTGTGCGACGGTTCACGGGAGAGCCGGCTGCGCTCCACCGGCCTGCTCCGGGTCTATGCGCACATGACGGACCCGGAGTCCGCGCCGGCGGTCTGGAGCGCCGTGCTCACCGCGCTGGAGGACGAACCGATCCCCTACCGGGCCAAGATCTGCTCGGCGCGTGCGTCCTACCCGCGCCGGGACGGCCTGGTCGTGTATCTGGGCGCGGAGGGCTGGTACGCCGCCGAGCGGGTCGTGGAAAGCGTCATCGGTCTGCCCGGTGTGGGCACTTCGACGTCCGTGTTCGTGCGCGAGCTGGCGCCCGGCGTGGGCGCGGCCTGGGAGCCCGAGGACCGCAGGCCGGGCATGGGCAAGGTCAGTTTCGGCGAGCACAGGGCCGCCGCGCTCGCGCACGGTCTGCTGCTGCACAACGAGAAGCCGGACGAGTACACCCTTCCTCAGGCGGTGCATGAGGCGTTCCTCGAGGCGGGGATCGACCCCGCCGACCCGGCCCGCAACGTCGACTCCCCACGCGGAGTGCTGCCGCGAACCGCTCCCGCGCGGCCGGCGACGGCCTCCTCGCGCTGAACGAAGGGACCGAGAACCGTGCCGCTGCCCCCTCGTGCCGCCCCCGCCGTGATGGTCCCGCTCCAGCCGGACACCCCGGACGACGTCCTGCCCTTCGCCGAACTCGTCGCGCGCCGCCGCGGCCGGCGACTGTGGATGGGGCAGTCACTGCGCTGCGACGCCCACCAGGTCTTCGCCCACCTCGCCGGCCGCGGAGTGCGCGTCCCGGTCGGCACGGGCGTCTCCCTGATGCCCCTGCGCACGCCGTACGACGCCGCGCTGCAGGCCCGCTCGCTGGCCCTGATCACCGGGCGCCCGGTGGTGGCGGGGTACGGCACCGCGACACCCGCCTTCGTCGCCTCCCTGCACGGCGAGCCGTACCGCAGCCCGCGCACCGCCGCGGGCGAGTACCTCACCGCCGTCCGCGCCCTCCTGGACGGCGGCGAGGCGGACCTTCAGGGGCGCTACCACCGGCTGCGGGCCGCCCTGCCGCCCACGGGTCCGCACGCGGCCGTCGAGGTCGGGGCGGGTGTGCTGCGCCCCGCGATGGCCCGGACGGCCGCCGCCGCGGCCGACGTGGCGGTCAGCTGGCTCACCCCGGCCGACTATGTGCGGGATGTGCTGGTCCCGGCGCTGGCCGAGGGCGCCGGGGACCGGTGCCCGCCGCGGGTGGCCACCGTGGTGCACATCGCCGTCGACCGTCCCGGCCGGGATCCGGCGCGGATGGCGGACGCGGTGCTCTCCGGTCACCTGCGGGCCGGCCACTACGTCGACATGCTGCGCCGGGCGGGTGTGCCGCTTCGCGCGTCCGACGACCGGCTGGTCAGGGCGAAGCAGTTGGTGCGGGCCGGGGTGTTCGTGTTCGGGACCGCGGCGCACATCGCACGGGAACTGTCCCGGTACACCGCGGCCGGCGTCGACGAGGTCGTGCTGAACACCGGCGGAGTCCTCTTCACCCACGGCACGCAAGAGGCGCTCACCGATGTGGAGGACGTGTTCACCGCGATGGAGGAACTTCATGGCTGACACCGCCGACGCGCAAAGCGCGCCCACGGCCGAGTCCGACGGGCAGGAGTCGGCACCGGACCAGGGGCCCGCGCCCGGACCGGCCGCGCCGCTCTTCACGGCCCGGCGGCTGCTGGTGTTCGGCACCGGGGCGCTGAGCGTCGCCTTCCTGCCGTTCTGGCTGAACTGGCTGCGCATCGCCTGCCCGGACACCCAGGTGCGGGTGGTCGTCACCCGCAGCGCGGAGCGGTTCGTCAGCAGGGCCGCCCTGCGCAGTCTGGCGGGTGACGAGGTGCTGCTCGACGCGTGGCCGGACGGCGCCGACGCGTCGTCGCGGAGCATCGACCACGTCGAACTCGCCGAGTGGCCCGACGCGGTGGCCGTGCACCCGGCCGGTCTGCACTTCCTCGCCAGGTTCGCGCAGGGATCGGCGGACACACCGGTGCTGATGGCCCTGCAGTGCACCCGGGCGACCATCGGGATCGCCCCGGGCCTGCCTCCCGGTGCCGAGCGCGGTCCCGCCTACCGCCGCCACGTCGAGGAACTGCGGCGGTACGACAACGTACTGATCGCCCCGCCGCACCCGGGGCGCAGCGCCTCGACCGGCAGGAACGACGGCTCGGCCGCGGCGCCGCTGCCCACTCTCCTCGCTCTGATCGAACGTCATCACGCGCAAGGAGCAGCCGGTGAACGGCCTCGACACACCTGACGCGGGGACGCGGCGCGCGGCCCCCGGTGCGCCCGCGGAGAGCAAGGACAGCAAGGACAGCGGGGACGGCGGGGACGGCGGGGACGGCCACGCCGTCGGCGGGCGAGCCGTCGCGGTGCCACCGGGCTGGGGGAACGGCGGCGCGCCGACGGGTACGGCGGACGAACATGTGGTCCGCGTCCTCGGTACCGCCCGTGTCCGCACCACGGTCCTTCACCGGCCAGACGGCGGTCACGTGTGGCTGCGGCAGCAGGGACCCGCGCACGGTGCCGTTCTGCCGCGCCCGGGCGCCGCCACCGCCGCGTCGCTGTCCGCGCTGTCGCGCGGCGCCCCGGTGCGACTGGCCCTGGCCGAACCCGGCGACGCGGAGTGGCTGCGTTACCGCGTTCCCGGCGTGTTCTCGGTGGTACGGCTGCTGCACGACCCCGCGGAAGGCACCCGCGCGGCGATCCGGGACGCGCTCCACGGCGTCGGTGCCGTCCTGCGGCTGATCCACGCCGTGCCGGCCCCGGCGGGAGCCGGGACCGTGCCGCCGGGGCCGGACCGACTCGTCCGGTGGCTGCGCTCCGGCGACGGCCCCGGGGCGTCGGCACGGCTGTACGAAGCCGCTCTCGCGCGGCTCGGGCCCCGTCGGCTGGGCCTCGTCCGCATGTGGTGTGCCGGGGCGGCCGACGGACCGGGAGCACGGGTCCTGCTGCATGGCGGCCCGGCCCTCGGCGCCCTGGTCATGCCCGCGGACCCGGGCCGTCCCGCCCTGCTGACCGGAGAGGAACTGAGCTGTGGCAGCTGGGAGTTCGACGTGACCTGGCTCCTCGCGGAACTTGCGGAACTGGCACGGGCCCGGGAGCGCGGCATCGGCGGCGCCCCGGCGGCGGACTATCCGGCTCTGGCCGCGGCCGTGACGGACGGCTACGGCCGGCGCCCGTCCGACGGGGCCGTGCGGCGGGCCACCGCCCTGCGGATCCTCACGCACGCGCACGATTTCGCGGCGTACGTCCAGTGGCACGCGGAACTCCTGGTCTATCTCGACCTGGCCGCCGAGGCGGTGGACGCCGCCGAGGACGGCACGCCGGGCGCGGACACACCCTGACACCGGCGCCGTACCGGGCAGGGCGCTCACGCGAGCCGGGCCCGCGCCGCGGCGGATCACGACACACCGTCACCACGCCCACCCGGCCGTTCCGCGTCGAGCGCGCGGCGACGCGTCGGCACGGCCGTGCCGACGGAGGCGGAGGGACGCGGCGTCAGCGACCCACGGCGATGCGGCGGTGCCGGTACGGCGGTGCCGGTACGGCGGTGCCGGTACGGCGGTGCCGGTACGGCGGTGCCGGTACGGCGGTGCCGGTACGGCGGTGCGGCGCCACCAGCACGCCGACGACGGATGGACGCGACGTAAGCGGCCCACGGCGATGCGGCGGCACCAGCACGCCGACAGCGACGGGACGGAAGGGGCATCGACGACCCGCAGCGGTGCGACGGCACCAGCGTGCCGACAACGACGTACGGACGCGGCGTCAGCGCCCCACGGCGGTGCGGCCGGACGATGCGCAGCGTTGTGCCGCCGGGGCACGGGGCGCGCGAGGGCGCGCCCGTGGTCAGGTGCCGCGCACCACCGCGCCCTCGGCGAGTGCCTTCCACGCCTCGGCGGCGAGATCGAGGTTGCCGGAGCGTGTCACCTCGTCCGCGAGCCGCCGTAGTTCCCGTACCGCGGTCTCGAAGGAGCCGGTGGCCGCCTCCGCCTGGTACAGCAGGATCTCCGCGCGGATCCGGTCGTGGAAGCTCAGCGCTCCGGGCTCCTCGACCACGCCGCGGGACAGTGCGGCGGCGGCGGTGTGGTCCCCCTCGCTGAAGGCGATGCGCGCCTCCAGCGCGCGCACCTCCGTCAGATGCTGGGGCAGACCGATCATCCGCAGTGCGGACCGCGCCTCGTCGAACCAGGCGACGGCATCCGGCGCCAGTCGGCCGTGTACGCGCAGGTGCTGCGCGACCGCGGCGAGCCGCAGCCGTGCCCAGGCGAGCAGGTCCTGCTGAGCGTCGGCGCCCGCCACCGCCTCCTCCAGCAGGGCCAGGCTCTCCTGCTCGGCGCCCCGCCGCGCCCGGACGGTGGAGGCCGTCCACAGGATGCGGGTGCGCTGCCCGCCCGTCGCGCCGGCGCTTCGCGCAAGGAGCAGGTCGGCGTGTTCGGCGGCCTCGCTGAGCCGGCCGGCCTCCACCTCGGACGAGGCCAGCACCAGCAGCGCTTCGAGGCTGCCGGCGGCGCCCTCGCCGCCGGCGAGCGCCACCGCCTCTCTGGCGCGCAGGATGGCGCTGTCGACGTCGCCCAGGGCCCGGTCGCACTCGGCCGTGGCGGCCAGCGCATGGGCTTCGAGAGCGGTCATGCCCTGTGCGGTGAGCAGCGGCCGGAGCCGGAGCAGCACGCGGCGCTGCTCCTCGCGGTCACCGAGCAGGGCGTGTGCCTTGGCGAGGTGCCACAGGGTCTGCCAGGCCGTGTCCGGCGCGTCGTCCGGCGTCGCGCGTGCGGCCTCTGTCAGATCCCGTACGGCGTCGGCGGCGCTGCCGTCGTCCAGCGCGGCCATTCCCGAGGCCAGTAGCGACATGGCCCGGTCGGCGCCCGGGGCACCGGCGAACGCCTGTACGTCGACGCCCAGGCGCTCCGCGAGATGAACGGCCGCCGCCTCGGTCGCCGGGCGGTCCCCGGACTCCAGCCGGGAGACGTAGCTGGCGGACACGCCCGGTCCTGCCAGGTCTGCCTGTGACAGGCCCCGTTCGATCCGAAGCCTGCGCAGCAGGCGTCCGAAAGCCGGCTGGCTCAACATGTTCAACGGCGCATCCACCCCTCCTGCAAGCCGCACCCACGAGGTGTCACGCATTTTGACACACACCCGGGTGCCCGTGACCGCGCGTGCCTGCCCGGGGCGGGAGCGACCTCGCCAGGACCCGCGGTCCCGAGGGCGCGGCTCCGCGGGAGCGCGCCCCAGGTCGCCGAACCCAGCCACCATGACAGAGCTGTCATCTTCCTTGACAGGCGCGTGTCATCGAATGGTAGAACTGAACCGCGCCCCACGGCAGTGGAGTTGAGGGTGGGGCGCAGCACCGATGACACGAACCGACAAGGAGACCTCATGTCCGCTCAGGACCTCATGAACGGCTACGCCCAGTACACCGACGCGGAGGAGCTCGCCGCCCAGATCGTCGCCACCCCCGCACAGGAGTCCAGCCCGCTGTGCATCAGCTTCATCACCGGCGTCTCCCTCACGGTGACGGCCGAGCACGCCTGCTGACCTCCGCCCGCGGACGACGCGGACAGACATAGGGGCAGGGAGCCGAACGGCTCCCTGCCCCTCCCGCATGCCGCCCTTGCGTCGACGCGGTGCGCAGGGCGCCTACGGGCACTCCGGAGGCATGACGCTCGCATGGAGGGCGGCCGCCCGGCCCGCGCCCGTCAGATGTCCCTTGAGAGCGAAACTGTGTCCGGCCATGGCCGCCGAGTAGCGGGCCTCGGCCGGTCGGCCGCAGCGCCTGGCCACATCGGCCCGGTCGAGCAGGGCGACGGCCAGGACGGTGCGGGAGTCGGTGGTGGCGGCAGCAGCGACCGCACGGTCCGCCAGGGCAGCCGCCCGCGCGGTGTGACCCCGTGCCGCGGCGATCCTGGCCCGCAGGCCGTTCAGGTCGGCGAGCGCGGGCGCCGCCGCGGCCGATGCCGGGCCCCCGCCGCTCTTCACGGCGAACAGGCGCAGCGCCGCCTGCTCGGGGCGGTTCGCGTCCAGGAGCAACCGGGCGGCGCTGCGCGCCCACACCGGCCCGAGCACACCGGCGGACGCCGCAAGCCTGGGAAGAGCGGACGCGGGGGCGTGCGGTGCCGGTCCCGCGCCTTCGGCGGCCCAGGCGGCGAACAGCGCGGCCATCGCGGCGGCACCGGGCGGCCCCGGCCGGGCGGCGGCGCGCCGCACCACCGCGAGACAGGCCCGCGATGCGTCCCGGCGCTCCCGCATCGCCCACAGCACCGCGAGCGGGCCGTTGAGCGCCGCGACGACCTCGGGCAGTTCGGCCCCGTGCCGGTCGAGCAGACCCAGGATGCGCTCGATGGCGACGGCGGCCGGCTCCGGTCCGTGCCACAGCGACACACCGAGCATCGCCACCGCCAGCGCCCGGTCGCGTTCGGCGCCACGCTGCCGGGTGCGTTCGATCGCCTCGGTGAGCAGGACACCGGCCCGCGCATGGGCGCCCCGCGCCTGCGCGGCGCGCGCTTCGTGGATCAGCGCGGCGGCCCGGCCGCTGGCCTTGCCCGCCCGGGCGGCAGGCCGGCCGGGGAACGGAGCGGCGCCGGTGGCCCCCGCCGCCACGGCCAGCACCGCCCACTGCGCCTGCGCGTCCTGGGGCGGGGGGTCTGTCCTCAGCTCTGCGAGGTCCACTGCGCGGATCCTCCCCGTCTCTGCGTGCGCCGGTGTCCCGCCACCGCGTTCCGGGGGCCGTCGTGAGGTAATTCGGCCATACCTGTTCTCACCTTTCCCGCTGCCGCTCACGGGGGCGGTCGCGGTTCATCAGCTGAGATGAATGACGTGACGCCGACGATTTATATCAGAATAGGTGCGCGTCATGTGCCGATCCGGTCGATGGCGTACACAACTGCCGCCCGTATCAGCGCACTTGTGGCCGAGCACCATGATCGGGACCCGGAGGGGCGAAGGAGGCGTCCGCGCCGCCGCGACCGCGGCCGAGGCCGGTCGGGAACCGCGGCCCGTGTGCTGACGTCCACCAGATCGCCGGCCTTCCGCGGCACACACGCCCTACGCCTCTGGAGGTTTCGTGCCCGCTTCCGCCCGTCCGCGAGGGGGACCGGCCGGCCGGCCCGGGGCCCTCGGCCGCGGCAGCGTCGCGGTCTGCGCCGGGGCTCCGTTCCTCGGGCAGATCCTGATGGCCCTGTTCACCTGACACCAGCCGCGTGGCAGGCGAGCGCCACTACTGCGGCAACGGGCGGCGCCGCAGGCCGGGCCGGCCGACGCTGCGGCGGCGCGTCGAACGGCGGGGTGTCACGCCTCCTGGTGGCCGGCCCACCAGCCCAGGACATGGCCGATGTGCCGGACCATCAGCTGCTCGCATTCCTCGGCCTCCCCCGCCTCCAGGAGGTTCAGCAGATCCAGGTGTTCGCGAGCCGACGACTGGAGTTCCTCCGTCGCCACCAGATTCGCCAGGCCCGTCAGCCGTGTCTGGGCCCGCAGGTCGGCGACGATGTCATGCAGCCTCAGGTTGCCGGCCAGCTTCAACAGCGTGAGGTGGAAGGCCGTGTCGGCCTGGAGGTAGTGGGTCAGATCGGCGTCGCGGGCGCCCCGTACGATCTCCTCGGCCAGTCCGCGCAGGCGGGTCAGCTCGGCCTCGGCGAGTCCTCCCGCGAGTCGCCCGACCGCCGGCGCCTCCAGCAGTTGCCGTACGTCGACGATCGCGCGCAGTTCGTCCTCGCTCACCGCGGTGACGCGGAAGCCCTTGTTGCGGACGATGTCGACCATGCCGCGCTTGGCCAGGTTGAGCATCGCCTCTCGGACGGGTGTGGCGGAGACACCGAAGCGAGCGGCCAGGGTGGGGGCGGAGAACACCTCCCCGGCAGGCATCTGACCCGAGACGATGGCCGCGGCGATCGCCTCCTCGACCCGCTCGCGCAGGCTGCTGGCGGGCGTGAGCGGAGCCAGAGAGTCACTGTCCGCGGTCACCATGAATATCCCCATCACCAATCAACGGCCTAGCCCTGTCCTCCCAGTGCAATGGCACATCTTACCGATCGTGTGACCTGCTCCGCCGTGGCCCGTCCCCTTCCGTGAGGCGGCGTGCCCGACACGTCACGTTCCGCGACATGAGGCGGTGTGCCCGACTTCCGTGAGGCGGCGTGCCGACGCGTCACCTTCCGTGACAGGGCGGGGATCCGGTGTGGGTGGCGACCACCATGTCGAGGGCGGCGGCGGGCACGCCTCGGCCGTCGGTGCGGGGCCAGTGCACGGTGAGTTCGTCGAAACCCGCCGCCGCCACGTCCTCGACGAACTGCCGATAGGTGTCGGCGTCCTTGAACGGGCGGGCCTCGTCGAGCGCCACCTGCGCGATGCGGCGGATCGGTCTGCCCGGTGCCACCTCGGCGATCGCCGTGTCCAGTTGCGTGCTCTGCTCCGCGATCGCCGCCAGCCACTGCGGCGGCGCGGGGGATCGGCGATACGGCCCGTACGTCACCCAGGCCGCGCCCAGGAGCGCCGCCAGTCGCATGCCGCGCGGGCCCGTCGCGGCGACGGTCAGCGGCACCCGGGGTCGCTGCACGCAGCCCGGGATCATGCGTGCGTCGTCGGCGCTGTAGAAGGAGCCACGGAAATCCGTGCGGTCCTGCTCCAGCAGGGTGGCGAGCAGCGTCGCCCACTCCTCGAACCGGTCGGCGCGCTCCTTGCGGGACGCCGGCGGCCGGCCGAGCACGCGTGCGTCCGCGTCCTCCGCGCCCGCTCCGATGGCCAGGTCCAGTCGTCCCGCGGCGACATGGTCGAGGGTCATGACCTCCTTCGCGAACGGCACCGGATGCCGGAAGTTGGGCGTCGCCACCTGCGCGCCGAGACGCACGGTGGAGGTCGCCGAGGCCGCCGCCGCGAGCAGGGGCACGGTGCCGAACCAGGGGCCGTCGGCCAGGTCGCGCCAGGACAGGTGATCGTACGTCCAGACCGTACGCGCGCCCGCCTGTTCCGCGTCACGGACCCGGGCGATGAACTCCGCCGGCGCCTGGTCGGGCAGGATCAGACAGGACAGGGCGGGAACAGTCACTTCGGCACACCTCCCTGAATCACGGTGCGGTTTCTTGTCCCGTCCCACAGCAGCGTCTCGTCGTCGGTGAGCGGGCCGTCCAGCAGGAGCAGGTCGGCGGTCGCGCCCACCTCGACACGGCCCAGGTCGGGCCGGCCCACGAGGTCCGCGTTCACCCGGGTCGCCGAGCGCAGGGCCGCCCGCCAGCCGATGGCTTCGGCCTGCAGTTCCAGTCCGCGCAGTTGATCGTCTTCCAGGTCGGCCATCAGGTCGGTGCCGAATCCGACGCGTACCCCGGCCGCCTGGGCCCGTTGCACCGCCCTGAGGCCGAAGTCCAGCACCTCGGCGTTCTTGGCGCGCTGCACCGGGCTCAGGGCCGCCTCCTGCCAGCGCCGGGCCATCGCGTCGTAGGCCACGAGGGTCGGCACCAGGAAGGCGCGTGCCGCGGCCATCGCGGTGGCCGTGTCGTCGTCCAGCAGGTTGCCGTGCTCGATGGAGCGCACCCCGCCCGCGACGGAGTGCCGGTCGGTGTCGACGCCGTCGGAGTCGACGATGTCGGTGGCGCTCCAGGTGCCGCGCGGCAGTCGGGCGAGGCCCAGCCGGGCCAGCCGCTCACCGTGGTCGTTGATCGATCCCATCGCCGAGACCAGGACGTCGGCGCCGTGCTTGGCGGCCAGTTCCTGGGTGCGCCGCACTCCCGTCACACAGGCCGACACCTGGGCCTGTAGGTCTCCGATGGTCCGCTCGGGCATCCGCGAGTTGAACCGGATGATGTCGAAGATCTCCTGGTTGGGTGTGCCGGCGCGGTAGAGGCGCGAGCCCGGGAAGAACATGCCTTCCTGATACATGTCGGTCGAGTCGAGCACATACCCGGGGTTCTTCTGTTTCAGGTCGAGCACGTGGATACGGCACGAGGCGAAGACCACCTCGAAGGTCTCCACGGGCCGGCCGGCCCTGACCAGCGCGGACCGCACCTTCTCGGCGGTCAGCGCGGAAAGACGCGGACGTCCGGGGTGCGCCTTGAGGATCACCGGACAGCCGGCGGCCAGCGCGGAAGCCGTGTCACCGCCGGCGACCGAGAACGCGAACGGGAAGTTGCTCGCGGCGAACACCAGCACCGGACCCACCGGCAGATTGAACCGCCGCAGGTCGGGACGAGGGCCGAGGACGAATTCCGGGTCGGCGTCGTCGATCCGCACATCGAGGAACTCGCCCTCGGCGCAGACGTCGGCGAACATCCGCAGCTGTACGACCGTGCGTTTCAGCTCTCCGGCCAGCCGTGCCTCGGCGAGCCCGGTCTCGGCCCTGGCCTGCGGTATCAGTTCCCCGGCCGCGGCGGTCAGTTCGTCCCCGATCGCGTTGAGCACGGCCGCCCGCTCGGCAGGCGAGGTCTCGGTCAGTTCCATGTGCCGTCCTCAGAACTCGAAGCCGGCCGGGTAGGGGTCTGAGGGGTCCAGCAGGTACTGCCCGATTCCGGTGACCCAGGCGCGGCCGGTGACGGTCGGCACGACGGCGGCGTGCGGGCCCACCGTTGTCTCGGCCACGAGCCGCCCGGTGAACCGGCTGCCGATGAACGACTCGTTGACGAAGTCGGCACCGATCTCCAGTTCGCCGCGGGCCCACAGCTCGGCCATGCGCGCCGAGGTTCCCGTGCCGCACGGTGACCGGTCGAACCAGCCGGGGAAGATCGCCATCGCGTGCCGGGAGTGCCGGGCGGTCGAGCCGGGTGCGACGAACTCCACGTGGTGGCAGTGGTCGAGGCCGTCGATGTCCGGGTGCTTGGGCGGCGCCTGGGTGTTGATCGCCTCCATGATGGCCAGCCCCGCGGTGACGATCTCGCTCTTGCGGGCCCGGTCGAAGGGCAGCCCCACCGCGTCCAGGTCGACCATCGCGTAGAAGTTGCCGCCGAAGGCCAGGCTGTACGGCACCCGCCCGAGCCCCGGCACCTCGATCTCCGCGTCCAGCCGGTCGCTGTACGCCGGCACGTTCTCCAGGGTCACCGCGTCGGCGTGCCCGTCGCTGACCTGGACCGTCGCCACCACCAGCCCGGCCGGGGTGTCCAGCCGGACGGTGGTGACCGGCTCGCTGACCGCGACCATGCCGGTCTCGACCAGGACCGTGGCCACCCCGATGGTGCCGTGACCGCACATCGGCAGACAGCCGGACACCTCGATGAACAGCACACCGAAATCGGCGTCCGGCCGGGTGGGCGGCTGAAGGATCGCCCCGCTCATCGCGGCGTGCCCGCGTGGCTCGTTCATCAACAGCCGGCGCACATCGTCCAGATGCTCCATGAAGTACAGCCGGCGTTCGTTCATCGTCGCGCCGGGGATGACGCCCATCCCGCCGGTGACCACCCGGGTGGGCATTCCCTCGGTGTGCGAGTCGACCGCGGAGAACAGCCGCTCGGCCCGCATGTCAGACCGCTTCCGCGGACAGCGCGGCGACCCCGGCGATGGCGCGTTCCATGTCGGCGCGCACCTGCTTCTCATGAGCCGGGGTGAGCGGCCCGCGCGGCGGACGGCACGGACCGCCGAATCGGCCGACCATGTCCATGCCCAGCTTGATGGCCTGTACGAACTCCGTCCGCGAGTCCCAGCGGAACACCGCGACCAGCTGCTTGTACAGCTCACGGGCCTGCTCGTAGCGGCCGGCCGCCATGTGCTCGTAGATCGCCACCGACTCGGCCGGGAACGTGTTGGGGAAACCGGCGAACCAGCCGACCGCGCCGTCCACCATCAGCTCGAAGAGCACATCGTCGGCGCCCGCGATGACGTCGATGTCGCACAGCTCGCGGATCTCGAAGGCCCGCCGGACGTCCCCGCTGAACTCCTTGATCGCCACCACCTCGTCGATCTGGGCAAGCTCCGCGACCAGCCGCGGCGCAAGGTCGACCTTGGTGTCGAACGGGTTGTTGTAGATCATCATGGGCAGGCCGGCCTCGGCGATGTGCCGGTAGTGGTCGACCACCTGCTCGTCACTGGCCCGGTACAGGGTCGGCGGCAGGGCGAGCACACCGTCGGCGCCGTCCGCCTCGGCCAGCTCGGCCCAGTGCTTGGCCTGGTGCCAGCCCGCGCCGTGCACACCGGCCACCACAAGCCCGCGCCCGCCCACCGCCTCGACGGCCACCTGCACCACACGGCGCCGCTCCTCGTCGGTCAGCGACGAGTACTCGCCGAGCGAGCCGTTCGGCCCGACGCCACGGCAGCCGTTGGCGATCAGCCACTCGCAGTGCTCGGCGTAGCGGTCGTAGTCAACGGCGAGCCCCGCGGGGGCGGAGCTGTCCGCCTTGTAGGGCAGCGCCGTCGCGACGATCACGCCGCCGAGATCGAATCCCTTGCCGGTCATGGTCTACCTCTCATTCAGTGGGGGACGTGTCGTTCGGTGGGGTCGTGGCGATCTCACCGAGCCGGACCGGGACGACGATCGGGCGTTTCGCCATGCGTCCCGGATCCAGTGGGGTGTCGGGAAGAAGGTCCTCGACGTTCCGGCCGCAGGTGCGGCCCTGGCAGATGCCGAGACCGGCGCGTGAGCTGAGCTTGAGGGAGCGCAGGCCGCAGGTCTCGGTGGCGGTGAGCGCGGCGCGCAGCTGCCCGGCGCTCACGTCCTCGCAGCGGCACACGACGGTGCTGTCGCCGACCCAGGACGTCCAGCCGGGCCGGATGCCGTGCGCGCGGTGCATACGGTCGGCGAAGGCGCGGTGCCGGCTCACCTCGACGCTGCCACCGGCCCGGCCGGCCGCGGCCCGTCCGGCCGCTTCGCCCTCGGCGAGGGCCAGGTCGGCGCCGCCGATACCGGTGATCTCGCCGGCCGCGTAGACACCCGGCACCGAGGTGCGCTGCTCGGCATCGACGTCCACACTCCCGTCGGCGGCGAGCGCGCAGCCCGCCGAGAGGGCGATCTCCGTGCGCGGGACGAAACCGTGGCCGACACACACCGCGTCGACCTCGACCCTTCGTTCGGTGCCCGCCAGGGGCCGCCAGTCGTCGGCGATCCGGGCCACGGTGACCGCGGTCACCCGGTCCTCGCCGTGCGCGGCCAGCACGGCCGCGCCGGTGCGAAGGGGCACCCGGTGGGCGGCCAACACACGGAGATAGCCGCCGAGTTCGGCCGACTTGGGTATCAGGTGCCGCGGCCTCATCTGGTGGGGGCGTGACAGCCAGCCCCGGGCGATCCGCCGCCAGCCGCTCGCCTCCACGACACCGACCACGGTCGCGCCCACATGCATCAGTCCGACGGCGACCGGAAGCAGGAACGGTCCGGTGCCCGCGACCAGCACACGCTTGCCGACGGCGACCCGCTCGCCCTTGGCCATCGCCTGTGCCGCGCCCGCCGTGTAGACACCCGGCAGGTCCCAGCCCGGGAACGGCAGGGTGCGCTCATGCGCACCGGTGGCGAGCACGAGGGCGCGCGGCTCCAGGACCAGGCGCCGACGATCACCGCCGTCGGCCGGGCCGACCAGCGCGTGTACGACGGGCGGCAGGCTGTCACGGCGGTCCACCGCCCAGACCTGTGCACCGGTGATGATCTCGCAGTCCGCATCGTCCGTCAGCGCCTGCCGCAGCGCGGTGAACCGGGCCCACTTGTGCTGGAGGGCGTGGCTGTCCGCGTCCGGACTCCCGGCCTGCGGATGGCGCCAGAACTGACCGCCCAGCACAGCGGACGCGTCGAGCAGCACCACCCGGGCATGGGCCCGGCGGGCGGCCCGGGCCGCGGCCAGCCCGGCCGGCCCGGCCCCGATCACCAGCACGTCAACGCTTCTCATCGGCCGTCCCCGTCTCGACTATGTCGCCGTCGGCCACCAGGCGCTGACAGGCACGCACATCGCTGAGCCCGTTCACCGTCACCAGGCAGTCGAAGCAGACACCGATGCCGCAGAACAGGCCGCGCGGCCGGCCGCCTCGGGCGGTCGTGCGCCAGGAGATGCGGCCACGCGCCATGAGCAGCCCGGCTACGGTCTGCCCTTGCGTGGCGCGCAGCCGTTCGCCGTCCACGGTCACGCCGATCTTCATCCGGTCGTCTCCTCCTTCAGGGATGGACGGGTCACGGCGTAGGGGGCCGCCGGGATCTCGGGCTCCGCCCCGGTCATCAGCGCCGTGAGCAGGTCCGCCGTACCCGGCGCGAGCCCGATGCCCGCCCCCTCGTGCCCGGTCGCGTGCCACAGGCCGGGCAGGCGGGGGTCGGGCCCGATGACCGGGAGGTGATCGGGCACGTACGGCCGGAAACCGCCGTAGGCCCGCATGACCGGAACGCCGGCCAGGAAAGGGAAGAGAAGCATGGCCTTGGCGGCCAGTTCGCCGACCACCGCGGCCTCGATCCGCTCGTCGAAGCCGCGTCGTTCTCGCGAGGAGCCGATGAGAACGGTCCCGGCCGCCGTCGACTCGACGACACTGGACGTCTGCAGGGCGGCCGACCCCGACTCGACGGCACCGACATAGTCGGCGTCGTACACCTTGTGCCGGATGCGGTGCGGCATCCGCGCGGTGACCAGCACGGTCCCCCGTCTGGGCAGCACCGGAAGACGAACGCCGAGGCTTCCGGCGACCTCGCCGGACCAGGGTCCTGCGGCCACGACCGTGTGCTCGGCGCTGAAGGTCCCGGCGGTGGTCCGCACGCCGACGATCCGTCCGTTGGAGACGATGCCGCCGACGACGGTGACACCCTGGCGCACCCGTGCGCCGTGCCGGCGAGCCGACGCGAGCAGGGCCTCGGTCGCGACGGCCGGCTGCACCTGGGCGTCGTCGGGATAAAGGACGGCCGCGGCGACATGCGGTGTGAGGTCGGGCTCCAGTGCGGCGGCCTCCGCGGCGCTCACCGGGCGGGCGTCGACACCCGCGCCGCGTTGCGTGGACGCGAAGGCGGCCAGTGCGTCCGCGCCCGTCGCGGTCGTCGCCACCACCAGGCCGCCCTTGGCCTCGAACTCAAGATCGGGGAACCCGGGGCCCAGCTCCGCGGAAAGCTCGGCGGCGAGTTCGCTCCAGCGGCGGCCGGAGAGCACCGCGAGGTCGAGTTCGGCACCGGGGCCCTTGTCGGAGACGAGGATGTTGCCCTCACCGCTGGACGATGTCCCTCCGGCGGTGGCGCCCTGATCCAGCACGGTGACCCGGAACCCGCCCAGGGCCAGCCGCCGGGCTACGGCGGCGCCGACGATACCGGCCCCCACGATGACGACGTCTGCGCTTTGCATGGGCAGTACCATGTCACATGCCACGTACTGTCGGTAGATCCACCGGCGGAAAAATACGCGCTCGCCACCACGGCCCCCGCCTCGACCACCACGCAGCACTTCCGGCGCGCCCCGAGGACCCCCTCGCCCCCTCATCGCCGTCACCGCGGCCCGCGCTACACCCGATGACACGGCGGCAGTCGCGTGCGCTTCATGGGGGAGGCGGCTTGGGCGGGGGCTTTGCGGTGAACCGCCTTATAGTGGTCGGACATGGGCGAAATGCCGCGTCGGTGAATCATGGCCTTCGCTGGGACTGGCCCGGAAGCGGCTTGAGTCCTGTGCCCTCACCCGTCCGGAGGAGGACGCGATGACGGACATGGCGAGCAGACGGGACATGGACGAGCGTCCTGTGATCTCCGAGCGGGTCGTGACACTCACCGTGAACGGCCGCCCGCACACCCTGCGGCTGGACACCCGGGTCACCTTGCTGGACGCGCTGCGTGACCGGCTGGGCCTCGTGGGCACGAAGAAGGGCTGTGACCAGGGCGCCTGCGGCGCGTGCACGGTTCATCTGGACGGCAGGCGCGTACTGGCCTGCCTGACCCTGGCCGCTCAGGCCGAGGGCCGTGCCATCACCACCATCGAGGGTGTCTCCGGCGCCGAGGGGACCCATCCGGTGCAGCGGGCGTTCATGGAGCACGACGGGTTCCAGTGCGGCTTCTGTACGCCGGGACAGATCATGTCCGCGGTGGCGCTGCTGGCCGAGGGCCGGGCCGGCTCCGACGAGGAGATCCGGGAGTTCATGAGCGGCAATCTGTGCCGGTGCGGCGCCTATCCCAACATCGTGGCGGCGATACGCGAGGCAGCGTCCCGAGGAGGTCACGATGCGGGCCTTTGAGTACGTCCGGGCCACCGACACCCGTGAGGCGGTGCGGCTGCTGGCGGACGACCCGGCGGCGTCCTGCCTGGCGGGCGGCACCACCCAGCTCGACCTGATGAAGGACGGGGTCCTGGAGCCGCCCCGGCTGATCGACATCACCCGCCTCCCGCTGCACCGCGTCGAACACCGCGGTGATGCCCTCCATGTGGGGGCGCTGACCACCATGGAGGAGCTGGCCGCCGACGCCACGGTCGCCGCGCGGCTGCCCCTGGTGCGCGAGGCCCTGCTGCGGGGCGCTTCGGTACAGCTGCGGAACATGGCCACCATCGGGGGCAATCTGCTGCAGCGCACGCGCTGCCGCTACTTCCGCGACCCCACCGTCGCCGAGTGCAACAAACGCACACCGGGTTCCGGCTGCGCCGCGGTACGGGGCGCGGCGCGCATGCACGCGGTGCTCGGCGCGAGCGAGCGGTGCATCGCGCTGCACGCGTCCGACCTCGCCGTCGCACTGGTGGCCCTTGACGCGGTCGTGCACATCCAGGGGCCCTCACGGGCCCGCACCGTGCCGCTCACCGAGTTCTACCTGACCGCCGACGAAAGCCCTGAGCGTGAACACGTCCTGGAGCACGCCGAGTTGATCACCGGGGTGGAGATCCCGCTGCCGTCGGCGTCCGCCCGGTCGGGCTACCTCAAGGTCCGCGACCGCGCATCGTACGAGTTCGCCCTCGTCTCGGCCGCGGTGCTGCTCGTCGTGGAGGACGGCATGATCGGCGCGGCCCGGGTCGGCCTGGGCGGTGTGGGGACGAAACCGTGGCGGGCCCACGAGGCCGAACATGTGCTGACCGGCGCGCCCGCCACAACGGCCACGTTCCAGGAGGCCGCCGAGGCGACCATGCGCGACGCCTGGACCGTCCCGGGCACGGCGTTCAAGGTGCCGCTCGCCCGGCGCACCCTGGTGCGCGCGTTGCAGACGGTTTCGGGGGTGAGGGCTGCAGAAGGGATGGTCCTCTAATGAGCACCGTCGAGAGCAGGAGGAGGCCGCTGGTCGGCGCGGGCGTCAACCGGGTCGACGGCCCGCGCAAGGTCACCGGCACCGCCCCGTACCCGATGGACTTCAGTGTGCCCGGCCAGGCCTACGGCGCCCTGGTGCAGAGCACCATCGCCGCGGGCCGGATCGTCCGCATGCACACCGAGGCCGCCGAGCGTGCCCCAGGGGTGATCGGCGTCCTCACCCACGAGAACGCGCCGCGGGTGGGGACGGGACCGATGACGGTGCTCGGGGCGTCGCCGCCCGCCCCGCTGCGGGACGACCGGATCCTCCACCACGGGCAGCACATCGCCTTCGTGGTGGCCGACACCCCGGAGCAGGCCAGTGCGGCGGCGCGCCTGGTGCAGGCCGACTACGAGGCCGCCGAGCCGCTGTCGGACCTCCGGGACCCGCGGGCCGAACAACTCGTCGACCCATGGGGGATGGACACCTCACGCGGCGACACCGGCGCGGCACTGGAGTCCGCCGACGTGACCCTGCGGGCCACGTACACGACGGCGGACAACACCAACAACCCGCTCGGGCTGTTCGCCACCCTGGCCGCGTGGGAGGGCGACACCCTCACCGTGCACGACACCAGCCAGTGGCCGTCGATGGTGCGCACCAGCCTGGCGACGGCCTTCGGCATTCCGGAGAGTTCCGTGCGGGTCCTGGTGCCCTACGTGGGCGGGGGTTTCGGAGCGGGGCTGCGCGCGTGGCCGCATGTGATCCTGACCGCCATGGCGGCCCGGGTGCTCAAGCGGCCGGTCAAGCTGGTCCTGACCAGGCCGCAGATGTTCACCTCCGTCGGGCACCGGCCCAGCGGGGTGCAGTGGCTGAGGATCGGCGCGCGGCGCGACGGCGAGCTGGTCGCCCTCGACCATCGCAGCCTCACCTCCCTGAGCATGGAGGACAGCGACTACGAGCCCTTCGCCGCGGCGACCGCCTTCGCCTACCGGTGCCCCAACGTGATCACCCGGGACCGGCAGGCACGGATCAACATCGCCGTTCCGACATCGATGCGCGCCCCGGCCGAGGCGCAGGGCAACTTCGCGCTGGAGTCGGCGCTGGACGAGCTGGCCTGCCTGCTGGGCACGGACCCGCTGGAGCTGCGGCTGCGCAACCATACCGACGTCGATCCGCGCAACGGGCTGCCGTGGTCGGGCAAGGCGCTCCTGGAGTGCTACGAGGTCGGCGCGCGGCGCTTCGGCTGGTACGAGCGCAACCCCGAGCCGCGCTCCATGCGCGACGGCGACTGGCTCATCGGCTACGGCATGGCCGGCGCGCTGTTCCCCCATTTCGCGCAGCCCTGCGCCGCGCAGGCCACCGTCCGCGGCGACGGCAGCGCGCTGGTGCGCAGCGCGGCGACCGACATCGGCACCGGTACCTACACCGTGATGGCCCAACTGGCCGCCGAGGAACTGGGCCTGCCCCTGGACAGGGTCCGCTTCGACCTGGGCGACTCCGACATGCCCAACGCGCCGATGGCGGGCGGTTCCGGCCTGACCGGCGCACTGGGCAACGCCGTGCACGACGCCTGCCGACGGCTGGTGCGCTCCTTCGCCGAACTCGCCTCGGCCGACGCCGCCTCGCCCCTGCGGGACGTCTGCCCGGACGACGTGGAGTGCAGCGGTGGGAGCATCCACCCCGCGGGGCGAGCGGACCGCGGGGAGTCGTATGTGGACGTCCTCGCCCGGCACGGGCTGTCCGAACTCACGGCGAACGGAAACAGCGCCCCGCCGGCCGGCGGCGAGCTGGGCATGTCCCTCGCCGGCGCGTACGGCGCGAAGTTCGTGGAGGTCCGGGTCGACGCGGACCTCGGGCTCATCCGGGTCGCGCGGGTGGTCTCCGTGATCGACGGTGGCCGCATCCTCAACGAGAAGACGGCGCGAAGCCAGATCATCGGCGGGACGGTCGGCGGCATCGGCATGGCCCTGTTCGAGGACACGGTCACCGACCCGCGTACCGGGCGCATCGCGAACGGCACGTTCGGCGACTATCTGATCGCGGTCAACGCCGATGTCCCGGACCTGGACGTCGTCTTCGTCGGCGAGCCCGATCGCGGCACCCCCACCGGCACCAAGGGCGTCGGCGAGGTCGGCCTGGTCGGCATCGCACCCGCGATCGCCAACGCCGTGCACCACGCCACCGGAAAGCGCATCCGCAACCTCCCCATCACCCTGGACACCCTCCTGTGACCCCATCCAAGGCGTGTCCCGCACCGACGGCGCCCGCACGGTCGCCTTCACCACCGCCGACTACGCCGACACATACCGCCTGATCCCGCTCCTCGCCCAACTGGCAACCATCAACCCCGGCTAGTTCCAGGCCAGTTCCGCCACGAACGCGTCATGGCAGTATCCCGTTGAAGCGTGTCACTTGTGGCACACCGCGGGAAGATCCCACCGGCAGCGAACCGCTGCTTGAACCCTCCGGCCGGCCTGCGGTGAGGCCGTGCCGGGTGGGGTTGCCGCTGTGTGGGCACGGTAGTGCGCGGCGTCAGGTCGAGAACAGTTCCAGCAGCGCGGCGCCGAACTCCTCGGGCCGTTCCAGATGCACCGCGTGCCCCGCGCCGGGCACGGCGACCTCGCGCACCGTGCCGCCCTCGGCGGCGTAGCGGTCCAGGACATGGCGTGTCTGTGTCACCATCGGCTGGGCGGGGGTCCCGTCCCAGCCCGGCACCGCGCCGATCGAACCCAGGTGTGCCAGGTCGAACATCGAGGTGTCCGAGACGATCACGTCCTTCTCGCCGCGGATCCACAGCACCGGCGGCTTGGGGTCGATCACATGCAGGTCGTCGATGCGGAAACGAAGCGGGGAAAGGCAGTTGAGCACCCCTCGGGTGCCCGGTGCGACACCCGGCCAGGCGGGGGACGCGGTGCTGTCGCCGGGATAGTGGTCGTCGCCGGTCCGCGTGGTGAGCATGGACGTGACGTACTCCTCCTCGTACTCGGGACGCCACGGCGGGTTCACGTAGCAGTTCGCCAGGACCGAACGGGGTGAGAGCGGGGAGTCCTCACCGCGGTCGCCCTCGGCGAGGCGCGCGACGAACTCGGGGTTGGCGGTGCCCGCGCCGGAGCCCGCGCCGTCCGGGGAGTTGAGGACTCCGTCCTTCCCCTGCGTGCCGCCGAAGCCGTACGGGGAGACCGGGTTGACCAGGGTCACCGAGCGCACCGCGGCCGGGTGGTCGCGCAGATACTGCAGCACCACGCCCCCGCCCATCGACCAGCCCACCAGGTGCGCCCGGTCGATCCCGAGGGCCGCCAGCAGCGCGGCGAGGTCGTCGGTGTGGTCCCGCAGTCCGCGTGTCGCGTCGATGGGCAGCGGGTCGGTGCCGCCGAAGCCGCGCAGGTCCAGCGCGATGGGCCGGTAACGGTCCGGGAGCCCGGCGAGGGCGGGGCGCCAGAACGCGGAGGAGGAGATGTTGCCGTGGACGAAGACGACCGCTTCGCCCTCGTCCCGGACCTCCTCGATCCGGAGGGTGAGACGCTCGGTGGGTACGCGGCGGGAGCGGATGCTGCTCGTGTTCATGTGCGGTCCTTGGTCTCTCTGGTCTCCTCGTTCCGTCATTCTTGTCATGTCAGCCAGGTGGCGATCTGGGCGGCGGCAGAGGTGTTCCATCCGAGTTCGAGGTGGTTGGCGCCGACGATGGTGGCGGTGCCGCCGACCGTGGGGATGCCGGTGGTGTCGAGTGCGCTGGCGATGAAGACGACACCATCGCTGGGGCCACGGTTCTCGTTGAAGATACCGAGGACGCTCGGGGATCCGCCGGCCAGCAGATAGGTCGTGACGGAGGCGGGTACTCCGGCGTTCTGCAGCGGCTTGATCAGGGAGCCGGCGTCGATGGCGGCCTGGATTCCGCTGCCCTCCGTGTAGAAGCCCTGGCCGCCGTAGTACGTCGTGTACCAGTCCTGCGCGGCCCCGTCCACTCCGTACACCCCGTCCCAGCGGGCCAGCATCTGACGCTGGCCCGGGTAGTAGTCGTGGCCGCCGGAGGGCGTCATCGAGAATTCGGGGTGCTCCGTGTACAGGCCGTAGCACGTCATGTGGGAGTGCGGGGAGGGGGCGTTGACCTTTCCGCCGCATTCGGGCCAGATGGAGAAGTCGTGCGCCCAGCCGTGGGCGTACGGGTAGTCGTAGCCGCCGTTCGGACCGCCGACGGTGATCAGTTTGCGTACGTCGTCGGCGTAGGCGCGGCCCCAGCTCGGCTTCACCGACGACACATACGCGCGCGTCGACATCTCGCCCTTGCTCCAGCCGACGAGGTCGACCTTGCCGACGCCCAGCTTCGCCTTGATGACGGCGATCGCGTCGCCGACGATCTGCGCCTGCATCAGGTTGTCGCCCTGCTTGTGCGCGAAGCCGACGGCGAAGACGCGGTGGCCGCGCGCGGACAGGTACTGCATCAGCCCGGTGGACGGACAGGAGGCGGCGCCGCAGCCGTAACCGCCCGACTCGCCCGGATTGGCCCA
The DNA here is from genome assembly GCF_040298665.1 of Streptomyces sp. NPDC001508. Taxonomy (NCBI): domain Bacteria; kingdom Bacillati; phylum Actinomycetota; class Actinomycetes; order Kitasatosporales; family Streptomycetaceae; genus Streptomyces; species Streptomyces sp. NPDC001508. Next base: position 79,811 of record NZ_JBEPAP010000009.1, on the reverse strand, counting down.
GGCACGGTCCGCGGTGTCGTTCGCGCCGTGCACGAGCAGGATCGGCGTGGTCTGGGTGCCGGTGTTCCAGCCGGGCGCCGAGTAGAGCAGGAAGCGGCCGGAGTACGGGCGGGAGACGCCACCGAAGTACGTGACGCGCTGGCCGTCCTGGTCACCGCGGCCGTCCGTCGGAACGTCCTCGGTGCTAAATCCGGTGGTGGTGTCGAGATACCGCTCCACGCTTTCCCAGCCGTTCTTGACGACGCCTGATCCGTAGCTCGCCTCAAGGGTGAGGTACGACGGCGGCGCGGCGGCGGACGCCGTGCCCGCGGCGGCCGGCAGGCCGGCCACCATCGCCAGCAGAAGGGCGAACAGCAGCCGCCACCACCCGATATGACCTCGTCCGTGCCGCATGTTCCGGACCCCCTTGTCCGCGATTTGGCCGGGCCGGCCCCGGGCAGCGCACACGTTAGGCACAGGGTGCGGGGCACGGCATGTGCGGGGACCCTATAAAGCAGTCCACTCGTATGGTGGGCCGACGTAGGACGCCGCGGTCCTGGTCGGCGGCGGGGGCGGCGCGGCCTCCGTCACCCCGCACCTGGCCGCGGTCACCGGCATGCGGGCCGGATCGCCGCGCACAGCGAGGTCATCAGCCCGATCGGTGTCGCCCTCGCCCTGGTCCGCGAACAGGTGGAGCGGATCGTGCCCGGGGCGTCTCAGGAACAGATCCTGGCCGTACGCGCGGAGGCCGAGCAGGCCGTCATCGCCCAGGGCGCCGAGTGGAGCGTCGTGGCGTCGTCGGCCACGGCGTCGGTGAAGTTTCCGCCCACGTCGATGCCGACGCGGATGCGGTGGGTGGTCAGGTCCGGGCACCTCCTTGTGCTGGGTCGGTCCACGCGGGCGGCGGGGCGGGGCAGGTGGTGCTGCCCCGCCCGACTCCGTGCCGCGCGGGGGTGGTTCAGTAGCCTCTGACGTCGGGCCAGTGACGTTGCACGCCGGCGCGGTCGAGCAGCCGGCCGAAGTCCTCCAACCGCTTGTCGTCGGACCGCACTTGGTGCGGCTCGACGTTCTCGGCGAGGCAGTGGCCGGCCAGGGCGCCGGCGACTTCGCCGACGTTCCACTCCACCGGGTGCAGCCGGTGACAGCCGTTGGTGATGTGGGTGGTGCCGATGTTCTTGCCGGCCGCCACCAGGTTGCGCACACGGCGCGGCAGGAGCGCGCCGAGCGGGATCTCGAAGGGGACGGAGCCGATGTCGATGTAGGAGTCGCCGCCGGTGGAGGGGTGCAGGTCGATGCGGTAGCCGCCGACGCCCACCGAGTCGCGGTAGCGGGTGCCCCCGCGGGGGCCGACCAGGTCGATGGCGACGTCGTGCTCGGTGACGGTGGTGACCGCCTTGATACGCCGCGACTCGCGCACGTACGCGGCCTTGGCGAGGCCGTCGCTGGTGCCGGTGACGTCGGGGCGTGGCCGCAGGCCGGGAAAGCCGGTGCCGCCGTCGGGGCGGGGGGCCTCGGTCTGCAGCCAGTACAGCAGCGACAGCGACAACTCACGTGCCCCGTCGAGGGCTTGGGTCTCCTCACCGATGTAGGGCTTGAGCCAGTAGTCGTTGAGCGGCCAGTTCACCAGCGTGATGTCCGACTCGAACGCACCCGGTGCGTGCAGACCCCGGGCCAGGATGCGGCGGAATCCCCACAGCTCCTTGTCGCCCGCGTCGGCGCTCTGGTCGGCGGTGACGGCGAGCGGGTCGATGTCGGGGTTGGGCCGGAAGGTGCGCCCGACGGGTTCCAGGGTGCGCGGATCGGGTGCCTGGAACCCGAGCAGCGGGCCGGGCCAGAACGCGGGCCGGTACGCGCGCCAGAAGTCGTAGGCGGCGGGCCGGTCGATCGTGTGGTCCTCGCCCTCGTGGTGGGAGAGCGCGAAGCAGACGGTGATGCCCTGCTGGTTGAGGGGCTGCGCGGCGTCCGGAGCGTGCGGCTCGTCGAACTCGGCTCGTGACTCGGCGCCGGTGGCGTGTTCGACGCCGGCGAGACGCAGCAGTTCGCCGGTCTCGGTGGCGTCCAGGACGTAACGGGCGGTCAGCGTGCGGTGGGTGCCGTCGCGCCGGTCCCGCACGGTGACCGACCGTACGACATCGTTGTCGGACTCGGCCGCGACCGGCCGGTGCTCGGTCAGGACGGTCAGTCGGCCGGCTGCCCGGTGCGGGGCGAGCATGCCCTCCAGCACGGCAAGCGCCACCCGGGGTTCGTGGCACAGCTTGCTCACCCGTCCGGCACCGGGGTTGAGTTCCGCCACCGCCCGCGCCTCGGCGCGCAGCGGGTACCACTGGCGGTAGTAGGCGCGGATCCCCTCGCGCAGATGACGGTAGGTGGCGGTGACGCCGAACTGCTCCACCCACGGATGCTCGTCCGGCGGCACGGCCTGGCTGGTGAGCTGGCCCCCGATCCAGTCCGTCTCCTCGGTCATCACGACGCTGCGTCCGGCCCGGCAGGCCGCGAGCGCGGCGGCGACGCCGCCGAGCCCACCGCCCACGATGAGGATGTCGGCTTCCGGTATCACGCTTCTCCCTTGCTGGTCTTCCGGGGCGAGCGGCCCGGGTGCGGCCGGTCGGGTGCGAGGTTCGCTCGGTGGGCTCGCCCGGCCTCAGTCGGCGCCCGGCGGGCCCGCGCTGACGCCGGCCCTGAATGTGCAGGCGACCAGCGTGCTTTCGGTCGGCTCGCCCGCGATGAGGGCGGACAGCAGCCGGACGGCTTCGGCGCCCAGCCTCGCCCGTGGGATGTCGAACCCCATCGGTGCGGGCTCGCCCGCCAGGTCCGGCGGCGGGCTGCCCAGGACCGCCAGCGACACATCGCCGGGACAGCTGAGGCCCGCCTCGGCGACGGCGGCGCGCAGGGCGCGCCAGGCGTCACCGGTGTCGGTCTCCTCGGCGACGAACGCGGTCACCCCGTCCTTCCGCCAGGCGTGAATCCGGGCGGCGGTGACCTCCGAGGCCGGATCGGCCGAGCGGAAGACGGCCCGCGGCCCGGCGGGCAGGCCCGCGGTGCGCAGGCCGTCCAGGAAGCCGCGCTCGCGGTCGGCGGAGGCCGGCGCGTCGTCGTCCTCGCGCACCAGCACCACGCGCCGGTGGCCGGCCTCGGCGAGCGCGGTGACGACGTCCCGGCTGGCGCTCACGTAGTCGGCACCCACCCAGGCCACCTTGTCGGTGTCCTCGCGGCGGCCGAGGTGGACGACCGGGAAACCGTCCCGCACGAGCCGCGCCAGTTCCCGCGAGGGAGCGTGCCGGCCCAGGAAGAGACAACCGTCCGCCAGCCGTACCCGGTTGAGCGCGCCCGCGCCCGCCGCGTCGGCGCCGCCCGCGCTGGAGCCGGTGAACAGGACCAGGTCGTAGCCCTGTGCGGCGGCCTCCTGCTCCACGCCCACCAGGAAGGGGTAGTACGAGTGGCGGACATCGGTCGGGAAGGTCGCGGTGAAGCTGAACACGCCGAGCAGGTTGTTGCGGGCGGCGGCGAGCCGGCGGGCGGCCGGATCGGGCACATAGCCGAGGCTCTGCGCGGCCTGGAGGACCTTTCTGCGGGTCTCCTCCGAGAACGGCCGCGCCGTCGCCTCGTCCCGTCCCGACAGCACCAGGGACACCGTCGCCTGCGACACACCGGCCAGTTGGGCCACCTCGGCCTGCCGGGGACGGGAACGCCGTCCCGGTGGCACAGGGGCCCGGCCCGGCCGGGCACGTCCCGCGACTTCCTTGGCCACGCCGCTCCTCCTCATCCGCGTCAATGCGTATTAGGTAATACGCATTGACGAGCACTGTGAGGGACCGCCGATTTCAAGTCAAGCCCCGAGACGAGGGCAACTCCAGTGGCTGGGCCGCGAGTTGAACTCCCTGCTTCACGGGCCGGCCCGCGACCTTAGGACCCAGCCTCACGGGCTGGGCCGCGACTTGAGATCCCTGCGCGAGACGCTGAGGTCCCGGCGTGAGACGGGTGCCGTCGAGCGGGACGACGATTCCGTCAGCGGGGTCGCCGCGGGCGCGGTCGCAGCCTTCGACGCCGGGCCGCGGCCGACCGTGCCGGTCCCGTCACCGGCGACATATGCGCGGCGGCGGCCGGGCGTGCGGCGGCGCTCCGGCAGGCCGCCTTTGCGCTTTGCGGTGGGCACCGGCTCAAATGGCAGCCATGAGCAGAGGCACACCCCGTGCGGGAGCACGCAGTCGACAGCTGCGCCGGATCGTCGCCCGCCGAAGCCGGTCGGGACGCCGCGACGGGCTTCGCCGGCTCCGGCCACCACTGGGGGCACATCGACCGGGACACCGACGGCGGGCACCCGAACGATCCCGTGTCCACGGGGCAGTTGGCGCTCCCGTCGAGCAAGCGGCGGGCCTGAACCACTGGGTGAACCTCTTCACCACGACGCTCCCCGCACTGGCCGCGGTCGCCGCACTGGTCTTCACCTGGATTTCTGTCGTCCAGGTATCGGATGAATTGACCATATCCGAGCAGGGACAGATTGCCGATCGGTACGACACCGCCGTGGAGAAGCTGGTCGACGACTCCACGGATGTGCGCAGGGGGGCCATCTACTCGATGCAGAGCATCATGACGGACTCTCCTCGAATGCAGCCCGCGGTCATCGACATGCTGTCCAAGTACATCCGCGACCGCGCCACCAAGAACCTGAAGACCACGGAGAAGTCCCCGGACATCCAGGCGGCCCTCTACGCGCTCGGCAATCGCAACCCCTCCCACGACGCGAACGCCGTCATCGACCTCAGAGGCGCCCACCTCGTCGAGGCCAAGCTCGAAGGGATGAATCTGAGCAACGCTGACCTCAGAGGAACGGTCGTCTCCGGCGCAAACGCCGAGAAGGCCGTTCTTTCCGGTGCGCGTCTGGAGCAGGCCGTGGTGAAGGGTACGAATCTGACCGGGGCCGATCTCTCCGACGCAAAGGCGTCCGAAGCCGACCTGAAGAAGGCCGTCATGGCCGGCGCGGATCTGGCGCATGCCGACGTCGAACAGGCCGACCTGCGGGACGCGGACCTGACCGGCGCGGACTTGAGCGGGGTGGACATGGCCGGAGCGAACCTGGAAGGCGCGTACCTGGCCGAGGTCAGATGGAACGACACGAACCTCGCGGGTGTGCGTCGCCCCGAAGGGGACCTGCCCGACGACATGTCGAGCAGGACCGCACAGCCACCGCGCTCACAGGCGACGAACGCCTCTCAGTAAGTGCTCGTACCCGGCCGGCACGGTGCCGCAAGAGCGCCGGCATCATCGCCGGCCGTACCGAGCATGTTCAGGAGAGCGGAGTGACTATGACATACCGTCACTGGAGTCCCTCATATGTCGGCGCTGACCCTGCCCGTCGGACCGTGCTACTGCCCCACCCGGCCGTCGACGCGTTCGCGCAGCAGATCTGCGTGTCCGCAGTGGCGGGCGTACTCCTCCTCGGCGTTCTCCAGGATCAGCCGGATTCCCGCGCGCATCAGCGCCTCGTCGTCGGCGATCAGGACTCGGATCATCAGCTCATCTTAGGGCCGCTTCCGCGAGCAGGACGACGAGGAAAGCGACCGTCGGCAGGACCACGAGCAGCGCCACACAGCCCGAGCCGAGGACGCGCGGCCAGGTCAGGACCTCGTCCGGCAGTGGGGCGCGCGCCCCTTTCCGTACGTTGCCGTCGGACGGCGCGTATGCGGTGCCGTCGGACGGCGCGTATGCGGTGCCGTCGGAATGCGCGTATGCGGTGCCGTCGGAGCGATGGCGCGCCGTGTCCGCCAGGGGTGCGGCCGAGGCCCGGGGGCGCGCGATGGCTTCCGGGGGACCGTTCCCGTGGGCGGGCAGCCAAGCCGCCATGCGGAAGCCGCCGTTCGCCAAGGTGCCCGCCTCGAAGGTGCCGCCGAGCAACGAGATCCGCTCCTGGCAGCCGGCCAGACCGCTGCGGTTTCCGCCGCGGGAGGGGCCCGCCGCGTGCGGTGCCTCGTTGGTGACGGACACCTCGATCCAGGTGTGCCCGCCTTTGACCGCCACCCGGGTGGGTGCGCCGGACGCGTGTTTCAGCACGTTCGTCAGCCCTTCGCGGACCACGCGGTGGATCGCCTGACGCGTACGGGGCCCCATCTCGACCCGGTCGGGAACGGACCATTCCAACTGGACGGTGCTGCCCGCCCGCTGGGATTCCTTCACCAGCGCGGTGATGTCGTCATGTGTTCCCCTGTCGTCCCCGGTGCCGTCCATCGGGTCCGGCATGTCCTCGTGCCGCAGGACGTCGAGGATGTCCCGCAGTTCCTCCATCGCCGTACCGGCGGTCGTACGCAGCAGCTCGGCCTGTTCGGCCAGGGCGGGTGCCTTCCGCGCGACGGCGAGTTCAAGTGCCCCGGCGTGCACCGATATCAGGCTCAGCCGGTGGCCCAGGAGGTCGTGCATCTCTCCCGCGATCCGGTTGCGTTCCTCCATCCTGGCCGCCACGGCGGTCAGCGTGCGGGCCTGCTCCAGATAGGCGTTGCGTTCCCGCAGCAGGTTGACCAGCAGCCGGCGCCGGCCCAGCAGGGTCCCGGCCAGGGCGGGCAGCAGGAGCAGCAGCACCACGGAGACCGCGTTGCCGATCAGTGCCAGCGGCGCTGCAAGCGGCGGTTCCTCGGGCCTTACCAGGTCACGGACGACGGTCAGGACACCGACGACGGCGCAGGCCGCCCCGACCGTCAGCCAGGCGCGCCGCGGTGGTGCGAGTCGGCGGGTGGCGGACAGCACGATCAGCGGCGCCACCGCCAGCGTCCATACGTTGTCGCCCACGACCAGCAGGGCGGACCCCAGGACCGCGGCGCCCGGGCGGGCGCGCCGGACCGGGACGAGCAGCGCCGCCCACACACCTTCCAGTACCGCCCACACCAGCCGCTCCGGGGGTACCAGCAGCAGAGGCACCAGAGCGAAGGCCCCCGCCAGGGCGAAGAGCAGGGACTCGACGACGACCGTACGTGGCCGGGCGGCACGCAGCGCGGCCCGGTTCTCGGCCGCCGCACGACGCAACCGCCGGGGCACCCCGACCACCGTGTGCCCGAGCCGTTCGGACAGCCGCAACGGCCTTGTCTCTGCGCGCACCTGACTCCTCATCGCTCCCGCTGCGCCGCCTCGGCACACCCTGGGTAACGGTAGCCGCGGCGGCGGTGGCCGCACGGCGGGCCAGGGGGGTCATGCGCCGAGCGGGAGGCTCAGCTCTGACCGCAACGCGTTCACATCCACCCGCTCGGCGGCCAGCAGCCGTACGACGACGCTGCCCGCCGCCGCGTCCGCGTCCGGCTCCGACGTGCCGAGCAGGGCGTACAGCAGGTGGACCGTGCCGACGGTGGGCGAGCCGTGCTCGGCGGCCGACAGCCGCGCCACCGCCATCATCCGGTCGGCGGCGGCCGACAGCCACACCTTGTCGGCGTTGAAATCAGCGGTGGGCTGGGGCGCCGCGGCCGAGGGGACGAGGGCGGCCTGCCGTGCGCCGTGCCGGCGCAACAGCTCCGCGGCGGAGTTGACGTCGGCCAGACTCGCGGGAAGCGAGCGCCCGGCGACGGACAGTGCCCGGTCCAGGGCGAGCATCCCCAGCAGAAGGTCCTCCGGCTCCACCGTGGCACGCCCGCACCGTACCGCCTGGCGTACCGCCTCGACGGACACCGCGAACAGCACGGGTGAGCCGTTCACCGTGCTCTGCGAGGTCCACGAAGTCAGCGCGCGGCTCAGGCGGTTGCCGCTCTTGCCCACCGTGCCGGCCCGCCGCAGAAGGGTGACGCCGCGGGATTCCGCCCCTTCGGTCTCTGCCGCGGCCAGCCGGTCGAGCGCGGCGGCCGCGGCGGCCGTGTCCAGCCTCCGCAGCAGCAGGGCTTCCCGTGCCCTGGTGTCCGGGAGTGCCACGAGGGCGCGGGCCACATGGCGGCAGCGGACCGAGATCGTGCCCTCGGCGCGGGCCGACCCGAGCGCGAGCAGCAGGCACGCGCGCAGCGCCCCGGTCATCGTCGGCTGCGTCCTGCCGTTCTCCGGGGCGGATCGGCCGGACGCGAGGCCGACGCGCCACCACGCCTCGCGCCAGGCGCTCTCGACCTCCCTCTCATCGGCCTCCCGATCGGCTTCCTCGTCGGTGCCGGCCGGGACGGGAGCGCCGTCCGCCTCGTCGTCGCTCACCCAACCGAGGCCCGCCCGACCGGAGATCAGACCGCTGAGCGAGCCGGCCTTCCGCATTCCCGGGGCGATCGCCGCACCGGCGTCCGTGTCCCCCGACACCAGTTCCCCCAGCAGGGTGTCCGTCCCCACCACCGGCAACTCACACCTGACCGCACGGCGCAGTGTCTCCACGAGCAGGTCCATGACGTCCGGTTCGAACTCCGTGGTCGCCCCGGCCATGGCCGTACCGTCGGCATGTGCACGGGTCGTTGCTCGCTGGCCCATCGATGTTCCCCTCGAAGCGCGGTGGCCTGACCAGAGGAACGCTAGGTGCACCCGCCGCGGCACCACATCGGCCGACCGGCCACACTCCCCGTCCGATCGGCGCCGTCACCCCTCTCCCGAGTCGGGGCCCACGGCCTCGATGTGAGGCCGTCGGTCTTCCGCACGGCACGTATCCGGTCGGTCATCGAGCGCTCGCGGCACAGGCGTCCTCCTGACGTTGAGCGACGAGGCGCCTAGCGCCGCAGGCATGGTGGGTGTCGAGGGCCGAGGCCGGCTGAACGGCGCCGCTCGGCCGGTCTGTGCGCCGACGGGTTGACGCCGGCGTGAAAGGGTCAGCCGCCTTCGAATCCCCGTGCCACCCGCTCCAGTCGACGCCGATGGTTCTCCCACGATGCCTGATCGCCTGGTGGCATGTTGTCGTTGCCTTTCAGGTGCCCGACGTTCCCGTCGATCAGCTCGCGCACGATGTCGGCGTGCCCGGCGTGCCGCTGAGTGTCGGAGATCACGCGCACCAGGATGTGGTGCAGTGTCACCTCTCGCCGGTCCTCCGGCCACCATGGGACATGACCTGTCGCATCGAGCGTCAGCGCCGCGATCGTGCTGTCGGAGTGCTCCCACGCCTGCTGATACAGCCCGACGATGTCTTCGCGCGACTCGTCTGCCGCGGCCCACATGTCCGAGTTGGGTTCTGCGTCCTCCGTATACCACCAGGGCGGCCGTTCCTCGTCGAAGAACGGCCGCCCGAACGTGTCCCCGAAGTACCCCAGCTCCACGCCGGCGATGTGTTTGACGAGGCCCAACAGGTTGGTGCCCGTGCACGTCAGCGGGCGGCGGATGTCGTACTCCGAGAGTCCGTCGAGCTTCCACAGGAGGGCGTCTCGCCCTTCTTGCAGATAGCGGAGGAGGTTCGCTTTCGGGTCCGGTTCGATCATGCCGGGCAGTCTTCCACCCGGCACTGACATCGACAGTGCCACGTGGGTTGCGAAGAACGAGGCGGAGCGCCGCTCGGGGCGGCCTCGGCTCGGGGTGAGGGGGCGGGCGGGTGCCAGGAGGGTGGGAGTACGCCGGCATCTCGCAGGTCCGACCACAGCCGACCGGGGAGGGTGCCTGGTGACCGTCAGTCCGGTTCGCCCGAAAGGGGCCGTGTCGTGCGCGCGCATGCGGCCGCGCACCGAGGCCGCCGGGTCACTCGAAGAACTTCAGGCCCCAGCCGGTGTCGGTGTTCGGGCCTGGGACATTGGCGCGGCTGTAGGTGACGCCGCCCCACCAGCAGAAGGTGCCCGTGTACCAGTAGCGGTTCGACCAGGAGTACGGCGTTCCCTTCGGCACCGCGTGGAACATCAGGGGGAACCTCGGGCCGGCGGGCGGGCTGGTGGCGATGTCGCCGTCGAGCAGGACGAAACTGTGGTGCCCTGGACCGTCGACGTACAGGGTGGGGTCCCAACCCCGCATCATCGTCGCGGCGTTGGAGCCGAACAGGCAGCCGTTCGACTTGTACCAGTCCCACACGTACGTCGGGTCGCCGCCGGGCCGCAGCCTCAGGTCGGCCAGGCAGTACTGGTCGCTCCAACTGCCGTTGGCCGAATACACGATGTGCAGTTGGCCGCTCGGGTCCTTGATGGCCTCCGGTGCCTCGTTGATGAAGGGATTGCCGACCACCCGTTCCCAGCTCTCCCGCGGCTGCGAGATGATGTGCCGCGCGCCGGTCGGCGTGGTCGGGCTGCTCATCCGGGCGATGTACAGGTTCTGCTCGACGTTCGTGTCACCGGCCCATCCCGACCAGACGAACCAGCGCTGCCCGGAGAAGGTGAACAGGGTTCCGTCGATCGCCCACTTGTCGTCCGGCAGGGCGAGCTGTGTCTCGGCGGTGTACCCGCTGTCCGCGGAGGCGGAGCTGATCACGAACATACGGTGGTTCGCTCCGACGCCGGCCGTGAAGTAGATGTAGTAGCGGCCACCGTCCCTCACCAGTTCCGGAGCCCACACCTCGCCACGGCCGCGGGTGTCCGACCAGACCTGCCGGGCGGGCGCGGCCGCGAGTCCGTCCGTCGACGCCGCCTGCCGGACCGAGATGCCCCCGCCGGTCGACTGCACGGAGATGTAGGTACCCCCGACCCGGATCACGCTCGGATCCGCGGCCCGCAGCGTCGTCCGGCCCGCGTGCGCCGGTCCGCCGGAGGTCAGCGTGAGCGCGGCCGCCAGGACCGCGGCCAGGGCGAAGCCGACGGCGCCGTAGAGACCTCGGAGAATCCTCATGGTCACGCTCCATGGTCGGGCTCCGCAGAACCGGGCCTTTACATCGATGAAAGCCACTCTGGCAGGATCCTGACCAGTTCTGCTCATGTCAAGTCTGGATCGCCGCCTGTCGGCCGGGGGCATCGGCCGGGGGCATCGGCCGGGGGCATCGGCCGGGGGCATCGGCCGGGGGCATCGGCCGGGGGCATCGGCCGGGGCCGCTGACAGGGCCGCTGACAGGGCCGCCGACGGGGCCCCTGGAGCCGCCCCCTGGGCCTCATATATCGTCATCCGATATCGGGATCCGTAAACGCACCGCGGTGAGGGAGTGGGCCATGGGCAGGGCTTCGACGGCGGCCGTGGTGCCGGACGAGCTGGACCGGCGGCTGGGGGTGCCGGACGCGGTGCTGATCGGCCTGGGGTCGATGATCGGCGCCGGCGTCTTCGCCGCGCTCGCCCCGGCCGCGCACGCGGCGGGTTCGGGTCTGCTGCTGGGGCTGGCCGCGGCGGCCGTGGTGGCGTACTGCAACGCGACCTCCTCGGCCCGGCTGGCCGCACGGTATCCGGCCTCGGGCGGCACCTATGTCTACGGGCGGGAACGGCTGGGCGAATTCTGGGGATACCTGGCCGGGTGGGCCTTCGTCGTCGGCAAGACCGCCTCGTGTGCGGCGATGGCGCTCACCGTCGGCGCGTATGCGTGGCCCGGGCAGGCGCACGCCGTCGCGGTGACGGCGGTGGTGGCGCTGACCGCGGTGAACTACGCGGGAGTACGGAAGTCGGCGTGGCTGACCCGAGTGATCGTCGCGATCGTGCTGGCGGTACTCGCCGCGGTCGTGGTCGCCTCCCTCACCTCCGGCGGCGCGGACACCACCCGTCTGAGCCTGGGCGCCGACGCGTCGTTCGCCGGGGTGCTGCAGGCCGGTGGCCTGCTGTTCTTCGCCTTCGCCGGCTATGCGCGGATCGCCACACTGGGCGAGGAGGTGCGGGATCCGGCACGGACCATCCCCCGTGCCATCCCGCTCGCGCTGGGCATCACCCTGGTCGTCTACGCCCTCGTGGCCGTCTCCGTCCTGACGGTGCTCGGCCCGAGCCGGCTGGCCGGGGCCGCCGCGCCGCTGTCCGAGGCGGTGCGGGCCGCGGGCGTCGACTGGCTGGCGCCGGTGGTCCGGGTGGGCGCAGCGGTGGCGGCGCTCGGCTCGTTGCTCGCGCTCATCCTGGGTGTCTCGCGCACCACGCTGGCCATGGCCCGGGACCGGCATCTGCCGCACGTCCTGTCCGCCGTCCATCCCCGGTTCAAGGTGCCGCACCGGGCCGAGTTGCTGGTGGGCGCCGTGGTGGCCGGCCTCGCGGCGGTGGCGGACGTGCGGGGGGCGATCGGGTTCTCCTCGTTCGGCGTGCTCGTGTACTACGCCGTCGCCAACGCCTCCGCCTGGACGCTCACCACGCAGGAGGGCCGCCCGGCGCGGATCATCCCCGTCGTCGGGCTGGCCGGGTGCCTCGTCCTCGCGTTCGCTTTGCCCCTCGACTCGGTGTTCTCGGGAGCCGCGGTCCTGGCCGTCGGAGCCGCGGCCTACGGCATGCGCCGCAGGCTCACCGGCCGATCGGCCGGCTGAGCCCCGCCCGCGGCCCTACGGGGCGTCGTCGCCGAGGACTTCGCGGGCCAGTTCGCGCAGCGCCCGCCGGTCCGCGTCCAGCGCCCGCTTCCCGGCCTCCGTCGCCCGGTAGACCCGTCTGGCACGGCCGTCGACCACGCGCTGCTCGGAGGTGAGCAGTCCGTCGGCCTCCAGCCGGTGCAGCGTGGGATACAGCGTGCCTGGGCTGATCCCGTAACCGTGCCGGGCCAGTTCCTCGGTCATCCACGCGCCGTGGATCTCCTCCTCGGCCGCGTGGTGCAGGATGTGCAACCGCACCGCGCCCCGCTGGAACTCCCGCACCCGTTCCCACCTCCACGCCCGCCCCGACCGGCAGTGACGAAACCGATATCGGTTCCCGATCCTACGCCGCCGCGGCGGCCCACCCGGGCCCGTCAGGACACACCGCACGAGAACAAGGGACAAGGACGGCGACCGGAGCCACCACCTCAACGCCCTTCGGCTCCGAACACGACCGGAGGCATCGCTCAACGGCCAGCGGTTCCGAGCACGACCGGAGCCATCACTCAACGGCCTTCGGCTCCGAACACGACCGGAGCCATGGCTCAGTGGCTAGACTAGCCGGTTCCGTGCCGGCCGGAGCCCTGACTCAACGGCCTTCGGTTCCGAACAGCCGCTCCGCGAGCGGGTCCGGGCCCAGGAACGCCGCCAGCGCCACCCGGTCCGGCGCGGTGGCGGGACCGCGGCGACCCACCGCGTACGCCGCCGCCGCGTTGGCGCCGCGGGCGGCCGTCAGCGGGTCGTGGCCCTGGCCGAGCAGGGCCAGGAACGCACCGACATGGGCGTCGCCCGCGCCGTTGCTGTCCACCGCCTCGACCGGCACCCCCGGCACATGGGTCGGTGCCTGGCCGGGCGCGGCCAGCCAGCAGCCGTCCTTGTCGGCTCGGACGAGCACGCCCGCGCCAGGGGCCAGCCGCTCCCGCAGGGCCGCCGCCGCGGCCCGCGGATCCTCGTGCCCGGACATCAGACGGGCCTCGCGGGCGTTGGCGCTCAGCCAGTTCGTACGGGCGAGGACCGGCGCGAGCACGGCCTCGGGGATGTCGGCGACCAGGGGCGCCGGGTCGAAGCAGACGGTGATGTCCGCCGGGAGCCCGGCCGTGAAGCCGGACAGCAGCGGGCCGTTGCCCGGCAGCACCAGCCCGTAACCGGACAGCTGCACCAGATCCCCGGGCCGCAGCCGGGCGGCGACCGTGTCGATGTCCGCCTGCGTCAGCGTGGCCTCGACCCCGAAGCTGGTGACGAAGGTACGTTCGCCACCGCCGTCGATCAGGGCCACGGTGAAGCCGGTGTCGCCGTCCGTGCGGACCGGCAGCAGCGTGTCGACGTGTTCGGCGGCGAGCGCCGTGCGGACGAGATCGCCGTACGGTCCCGTTCCGTGCAGCCCGGCGAAGACCGCTTCGGTGCCGAGGCGCCGGGCCGCGACCAGCGTGTTGAAACCGCCGCCCGCGGTCGTTTCGGTGCGGGTGCCGATGACGTCGCCGCCGCGTTCGGGCAGTGCGGGGATCTCGATCACCAGATCGGCGATGACGTTCCCGGCGAGGACGAGACGGCCGTTCATCGTCCGGCCTCCTGAAGGGCGGGGGAAGCGGATCCGTCCGCGCTGCCCGCACCGGCGCCGGTGGAGCGGCCGAACAGCGCGTACACCGCACCGCCGACGACCATGGAGATCGCCCAGCCGAGGCCGTTCACGCCGAACCAGGTGCTGGAGAGCGGTCCCGCGAACCAGACGTCGGTCTCGCTCGTCGATGCCTTGGTGAACAGCAGGCCGACCACGATGGCGGCGGCCCAGCCGGCGACGGCGGGCAGCCGGAACCCGCCGGAGTACCAGTACCGGCTGGTGCGGGTGGTGTCCATCAGCGCCTCGGAGTCGTAGGTACGCCCGCGTATCGAGTCCACCGCGATCACCCCGATCCACGCCGAGATGGGTACGGCCAGCAGCGTCAGGAAAGTCGAGAAGGGCCCGTAGAAGTCGTCGGCGATCAGCATGAGGTAGATGCCGCCGGCGAACATCAGCACCACGTCGAGTGCGACGGCGGCGGCACGCGGCACCCGCAGCCCCAGGGTGATCATCGTCAGCCCGGCGGAATAGGTGGAGAGGTGGTTCGACATCAGCAGCCCGCCGAAGGCCGCGACGAGATAGGGGATCGCCATCCAGGAGGGCAGCATGGCGTTGATGGCGGAGACCGGGTCGGAGGCGGTGGCGAGCGTCGGGTCGCCCGCCGAGAGCAGCGAGCCGAGCGAGATCAGCAGCACCAGGGGAATGCCCGCGCCGAACGCGGAGGCCCCGATCAGCCGGCGGCCCGGGATCTCGCGGGGCAGGTAGCGGGCGTAGTCCGCCCCGGCGTTGGCCCAGCCGATACCGGTGCCCGCGGCGATGAACCCGATCCCCGCGATCACCCCGCTGGACGGTCCCGCGGGGGCGTCGAGGACCTTGGCCCAGTCGACGGTGGCGACGAGGAAGCCCATCACAACCAGGTTGAGGACGCCGAACACGACCGTGGCCCATTTGTTGATCCACATGATGGTGGCATGGCCGAGTCCGCTGATCAGCAGCGTGCAACTGATGAAGACCAGCAGGCAGACGAGGGTGAGCACGGTGTTCTGGCCGACCCCGAACGCGGTGTCCAGCATGGCCAGCAGCGCATAGGCCGCGGTGGTGGTGGTGATCGTCTCCCAGCCGACCCGGCTGAGCCAGGTGATCAGGGTCGGACCCGCGTTGCCCCGCTGTCCGAAGACCGCGCGGGACAGGGTGAGCGCGGGCGCGCCGCCCTTCTTACCCGCCAGGCTCAGGGCTCCCACCAGCGCGAACGAGCCGAAGGAACCGATGACGGCGACGAGTGCCGCCTGCCAGATGTTCAGCCCCCGGAAGGCGACGAGGGTCGCACCGAGCGGAAGCCCGAGGATGCTGATGTTGGCGGCGAACCAGGTCCAGAACATCTGGCCGGCCTGGCCGTGCCGCTCGTTGTCGGGGACCGGTTCGATCCCTCGGGTCTCGATGGCACCGACGCGATCGTTCGTCTTCGAAACGGCCATGGCGGAACCTCCTTGCTGGATGCGGAAGAGCGGGTGGTGGGAACGGAGAGGGGGCGGTGGGACCGCAGAACGGGTGGTGGAACGGGGAGGAAGAAGGCGGCGGCTGCTTGCGGAGCGGCGGGGACGCGGGGTCCCCGCCGGGCGCCGGGTGTGCGGTCGGCTCAGCGGAGTGCGAGCAGCCGGGCGGTCAGAGGTGCCAGGTCGAGGGAGTTGACGGTACGCAATGTCTCGACGGCCGCGGCGGGCAGCCCCGAGAGCCCGGCGACCGATCCGGCGACGGCACCGGCGAGCGCCCCGATGGTGTCACTGTCGCCGCCGAGGTTGGCGGCGAGCAGGGCGGCGCGCCAGGGATCGCCGTCGGCCACGGCGAGCACCGCGAAGGCGGCGGGCACCGATTCCTGGCTGGCGACGCTGGTGCCGACGAGCGCGACGATCCGGTCCAGGGCCTCCGCCTGCGGCAGGTCCCGCACCAGGTTCCACGCCCACTCGATCCGGGAGGCGATGTCGGCTCCGGCGATCCAGTGCCCGCGCCGCGCGCCGGCCCGGGCCGCGGTCACCGCGGCGGTCACGGCGTCGTCCAGGGAGCCGCCGTCGACGCCCGTGCTGACGGCGGCGGCGACGGCTGCCGCGCCCGCGATCCCGATGCTCGTGTCGTGCGTGACCTGGCAGGATTCCACGACGTGGTCCAGGAAGGTGTCCAGCGGCTGTACGGCGAAGGCGATCCCGACGGGGGTGACCCGCATGGCGGCGCCGTTCGTGGTGCCGTGCCTGCCCGCCTCCTGGGTCGGGACGCCACGGGCCACCGCGTCCAGCGCGGCCTTGGTGGACGGGCCGAGGAGGTCGAAGGAACCCTTGGCCTTCATCTCCTTCTCCCAGTCGAGCAGTTCGTGCGCGAGCCGCAGCGGGTCGATCCGGCCGCGGCCCTCGTCGATCAGCCGGCCGACGATGACGGCCTGGTCGGTGTCGTCGGTGACGGATCCGGCGGGCATGCCCGCGCTGACCGGGTTGCCGGGGCGGGCGGGCTCGAAGCCGGTGAGGGTGCCGTAGACGCGGACGATCTCCTCGCGGGACATCACCTGCGTGGGCATGCCCAGGGCGTCGCCGAGGGCGAGTCCGTAGTAGGCACCGAGGGCGTGGTCGAGTCGGTCGGTCACAGTCGGCCTCCTCGGCCCGAGCTAACGTGCAGTTCGAATCTGGTGGGGTCGAGCAGGCTGGTGACCTGCTCGACGACCGAGCCGTCGGCGGCCCGGTACACCTGGGCGAGCCGCAGGAAGGACTCGCCGGGCGAGCGGTGCAATGCGGCCGCTTCCGCGGCGTCGAGCCCGCGCACCGACACCACGCCCTCGCCGGAGTCGGTGATGCGGCCGGCGGCGATCAGCGCCCGGTTGAGCGAGCCGCCGTCGAGGCCGCGTCCGGGCAGCCCGGTCAGTTCCCCGGTGGCCGGGACTCTGCTGTGTTCGAGCGATACGCCTCGTCCGTCGGAGAGCCGTCTGACCCGGTCGAGGGCGATGAACGCGCTTGACGCGAGGCCCAGTTCGGCGGCCAGTTCGGGGTCGGTCACCTCCTCGAAGCGCAGGGTCTCGGTGGTCAGTTCGGTGCCCTGCTCGGCCAGGGCCCGGGTCCAGCCGAGGCGGTTGTCGAGCGGTGTTCCCTCGAAGGTGACGAAGGAGCCGATCCCGGCGTGGGTGGAGATGAGCCCTTCCTCCCCCAGGACCTGAAGCGCCTGCCGCAGGGTGGTGCGGCTGACGCCGAAGCGCTGGGTGAGCGCGTGCTCCCCCGGGAGTCTGCTGCCGTCGGTATGGACCCCGGCGCGGATCTCGTCGGCGAGGACGCGGGCGATGCGGTGATGCTTGTGTACCTGTCCAGGCATGTCTAGACAGTAAATGAACAAGCCCGTTCCGTCCATAGTCGCCAGAGAAACAAGGTCCTCGGCTGAGGGATCGACTCCGGATGCGCGCGGCTGCTTCCGCGGTCCTGCTCGTCCACGGGGGCGACCGCCCAGGAGAGAGCCGGACCGTCATGAGCGACACCCGATCCCGTCACGAGGGCACCGAAGAGAGCGGCAGGACGCGCGCGATCGTCCAGGACGGCTACGGCCGCGCTACCACACCGTCCAGGTGCACTCCGACCGGGCCGGGATGCAGGCGATCGCCGACACGGCCCGGTCCGGCGCGCTGCGCGCCAAGGTCGACACCACGCTGCCCCTCGCCCGGGCCGCCGAGGCCCACCGCCGCGGTGAGACGGGACGCATCGACAAAAAGCTCGTACTCATCCCTTGAACCGCCCTCCGCCGGAGGACGGGCCGTAGGTGGCACGGCCGCCGCCCGGCAGCCCCTCGCTGGTGACGAAGTAGAACGCGGGCAGCAGGGCGAACGCGACGAGGGCGATCAGCGGTGTGATCAGCACGCCCAGGACGCCGACCACGCCGTAGACCAGCGCTCCCATCGCGGATCGGATGATGCCGTGGCGCACATAGGCGGGCTCGACCGTGCTCTCCAGGAGTCCGGGGCTGTGGCGCAACCAGCCGTACAAGGCCACCCAGCTCAGGCACAACGTCGCGGCGACGCCTGCGTAGACGGCGACGGCCACCCTCGCGTCCGCGCCCGAGACGTCGCTCTGCACCGCGTCGGCGACCACCTGGGTGGGAAAAGCGAGCGCCACCGTCATGAACAGCACGAAGAGGTTCACCGCGTGCAGGCCCCGGTCCATCATGCGGATCCGTACGAACGCCTGGTGGTGGTTGAGCCAGATCACCGCGATGTAGCTGAAGGAGGCCACGTAGCCCAGATAGGCGGGCCACTGCCGTAGGAGCGCGTGCCCGAGGCCCCCGGGACGGTGCGGAGGGTTGGCCAGGCCGAGAACCAGGATGGTGGCCGCGATCGAGAAGACGCCGTCGCTGAAGGCCTCGGCGCGCGCCGTCTCCGAACGGTAGAACCGCGCAGGGGACACGGAGGGGTGGGTGGGCAAGGAAGGGCTCCTCTTTCTTTTCTCCTACGCCATGGCCTGGACGGGATCGCACGGCACACCGCGTACAGTCACGCCCAGCATGCCTGACCGGACTGCCGAACCCGCCTCCTTGCCCGGCGGGCACCAGCAGTGCTCCGCGGGCGCCGACCAGCCCTTCCAGCCGAGTTGATGTTCCGGCACGCCCACACCGAGCCCGTGCGCAACCGCCTCCGCTACCAGGACTGGGGGTGCCCGTAAGACTCCCACCAGTTGGTCAGCCCCCACAGCCCGAGGGCCAGCGCGGCGGCCGCGCCGACGGCCGCCGGCCACGGTCGCCGGAACCAGCGCAGCGTCAGCAGCCAGGCGGCCAGGGGCACGACAGCGCCGCCCGCCGCGATGAGAGGGAGGTCGATGTAGAGGACTCTCAGGTCACGCCGCTCCTGCTCGAATCCGCCCTCGATATTGACCCGGGCCATCGGTGCCCAGCAGACCACCGCCACAGCGGCGCCGAAAGCCGCCACCAGGAGGCCGGCGCATCCCTTGCTCTGTTCCCTCACAGTCGTCTGGGACGCGGCGGGCCGCAGTCGGGTTCCCGCGGGCGGGCAGCAGTCGGTGCCGTCGTCCGGCCATCACCCCGAACTGATCGGTGGGGCAGGGACGTTCGGACGTTCCAGATCGCGCAGGCCGGCAACGCCCTGCTGTCCCCGGGGTGGGCCTGGGCAGCATCGTCTCCGGTGCCTCCCAGGTGACCGCGGGCATGCTGCTCGCGCCGGGTGTCTGTACGCACGTGAGTCGGCTCCACGGTACGGACGAGTTTGGGCACCACCCTCGAACCGTCAGTCGAAGACTCACGCTCGCCCGAAACGACCTCTTCTCGCAGGCCACGCCCCTGCTTCAGCCCACAACCGGGCTCACCGTCGAACGACTGTCGGACCCAGAAGAATTCCGTGCGCTGGTACCCGAAAGCCTTGCTACAGACACGCCGGGCAACGGCGGCCGGGCACGGGGGTGTTCAGGCGGTGCGGGAGCGTAGGCGGCGCAGCATGCGGGCGTCCTGGAAGCCGACGGCGCGGGCTGCGGCATCGACCGTCGTGCCCTGGCCGATGAGGTGTGCGGCGCGTTCGAGGCGGAGGGTCTGCTGGTAGCGCAGTGGGGTGAGGCCGGTGGCGCGGCCGAAGAGCCGGGTGAGGGTGCGCTCGCTCACGCCCACGGCCGCGGCCAGGGCGTGCAGCGGAAGCGGTCGGTCGAAGCGGGCGTCGATGATGTCCTGGGCGCGGTGCACGGTGTCGTCCAGATGGGAGCGGTGCCGGAACATCGCGCTGGACTGCTGCTCGTGCCCGTTGCGGCGGGCGTAGACGACCATGTCCCGGGCCACGCGGGCCGCGGCGGCCGGGCCGTGCCGGGTCGCCACCAGGTGCAGGGCCAGATCGATGCCGCTGGCGATGCCCGCCGAGGTGATCACCCGGTCGTCGGCGGTGAACAGCACGTCACGGACGACGGTCGCCTTGGGATGGCGCAGGGCCAGTTCGTCCTGTACGTCGTGGTGGGTGGTGCAGCGTCGGCCGTCGAGCAGACCGGCCCGGCCCAGCGCCTCGGCTCCGGCGCAGACGCTGGCGACCGTCCCGCCCCCGGCATGGTGATCGCGCAGCACCCGCAGGGAGGCGTCGGCGAGAGCGGGGCTCCGGGCCAGGGTCGTCGCCCGCCAGCCGGGCACGACGATCAGGTCGTCCGGCCCCAGTTGGGGCCAGTCGAGCCGGGCCATGAGCGACAGGCCCTGCGCGGTCGGGATCTGGGGCTGTTCGGCGATGTAGGCAAGGGTGTAGGGGTGCCCGAGGTCGGCGGCCGTGGAGAAGACCTGCGCCGGACCGGCCAGGTCGAGCACATGGACTTCGGGCACCAGGAAGAAGACGACATGGGTCACGATCCGGTCATCATGCCCGATGTGCTGCCGCCGCTTCCAGCCGGTCGATCGTGGCGAGGGTGGCGAAGCGTCCGGCGAGGGCGTACTCGGTGCGTCGGACGACCTCTTCGGCGGGCAGGGTGCGGGGGTCGGCGAGCAGTTCGGCGACGGTCCGGTCGGCGGGGGCGTCGGGGTGTGCGATGGGGTTGGTGGCGGTCGCGTCGGTGACGAAGGTGACCCGGTAGCCGAGGTCACCGGCCACCCGGGTGGTGGTCTCCACGCACTGCTCGGTGCGGATGCCGCACACGGTCAGGTCGCGGATGCCGTGCTCGGTGAGGAGTTGCTGCAGATTGGTGGTGGTGAAGGCGTTGTGCGAGGTCTTGCGGACCAGGGGCTCGCCGTCGGCTCGTTCGAGTCCTTCCATGAGCCGGACGTGGCCGAGCGCCGGGTCGAAGACATCACCGCTGCCGGGCTCGGCGTGCAGGACCCACACGACCAGGTCCCCCCGGTCCCGGGACAGCCGCACCAGACGGTTCACCTTGTCGGCGATCTCCGGGTCGGAGATGGTCTCCCACAGCGGGCGGGCACGGAAGGACTCCTGGACGTCGATGACGATCAGTGCTCGGGTCATGCCCCCAGCCTCCGGCGTCCGAGGAGGCCGGCGACAGACAGCATCAGGTCCGGCAGCGGACCGATCCGGTCAGCCACGGCTGTGGCAGGCAGGCCGGGCGCACGCCTCAGTGCCGGCGGTCCCAACGAGCCCACAGGGCGGGCGGTTTACGGAAGACCAGGCCGCGGACGGCGGACGGGCGGTCGGGGTCGGGGCGCAGGTCGTCGAGGCGGTCGAGGCAGGAGCGCAGGGCGATCCGGGTCTCCATCCGGGCCAGGTGGGCGCCCAGGCAGTAGTGCGGACCGTGCGCGAAGGCGAGGTGCTGCCGGGAGTTGGGGCGGCGAAGGTCGAAGCGGTCGGGGTCGGGAAACACGTCCGGGTCGCGATTGGCGGCCGCCAGTGACACGGTGACCAGGTCGCCCCGGTGAATGTCCGCGCCGGCCAGCCGCACGTCCCGGGTGGCGTACCGGTCGACCACGGCGGCGGCGGGCTCCAGCCGCAGGGACTCCTCGATCGCGTTGTCCAGCAGCTCCGGCTCCGCCCGCAGCTCCGCCAGCCGCCGTGGTGCGTGCAGAAGGTGGAACAGAAGGTTGGTGATCATCGCCTCGGTCGTCTCGATCCCGCCGAACAGCAGGATGGCCGCATTGCCCGCCAGGTCCGGCAGTTCCAGGTCCCGGGCGGCGGTGACCAGCAGGGACCGGGGCGATCCGGCGTCCACCGTGGCGGCGACGGCGTCCCGCAGCGCCGCGTAGGCGGCGGGGCCCTCGGCACCGGCGGGACGTCCTTCGGTCAGCTGGTGCACGGAGTGCACGATGGCCTCGTACCAGCGCAGTACCCGGTCGATCGGAACACCGTCCAGACCCAGGGCCCGCGCCATGGTCCTGGCGGCCAGCGGTCCGGCGAACTCCCGCCGCAGCTCGGCCTCCCCCCGTGCTTCGAGGCCGTCCAGCAGTCGGTCGGTCTCGTGCCGCACGGTGTCCGCGAAGGAGTCCCGCACCGCCGCGGGACGGAAGGGGTCGGTGAAGGGCCCACGGTGGCGGGCGTGTTCGGCACCGTCGAGGGAGAGCATGCTGGGGCCCGTGATCCGCGCCGTGGTGAACCGGGGGTCGTCCACGGTGAATGTCTCGGCGTCCCGCATCACGGCGAGGGCCGGGGCGCGTGAGGTGACCATCCATCCGCCCAGCGCCGCAAGCCACGCCACCGGGGTGGTGCCCCTCAGCCGGGCCAGGTGCGGATGGGGGTCCTCGGCCAACTGCGCGAGCGTGATCATGCCACCAGACTAGGGCAACGAGGCCGCCGCCCCCGGGGACCGGGGCTCTCGCGCAGCGGCGGTCAGCGCGGCCGCCGGCAGGTACGGCAGCGGCCCCCGCGAAGGCGGTGCCGTACGACATCACCGAGCCGGACGCCGCGTAGGCGGCCAAGGGCGAGCCGACGCCGACGGCGCTCGCACCGGCCGCCGGAAACGCCCGCGCGGAGGCGGCGACGACGCCGCCCACCGGGACGAACGGCAGGTCGGGGAAACGGGCCGCGCCGTATCGCCACCGTGGCCGCGTCGGTGGGGCTGTTCATGGTCCGCGCCGGGTCGGATCGAGGGGGTCGGTTCCTGTTCCGCCCGGACGATCTTGCCGTCCGTCGTGAAGCGGGTGCCGCCCCGGTGCGACAGGTGCGCGACGAGGAACAGTCCACGCGCAGAGCGTCGCCCGGAGCACCGGGACCCGGCCGCGGCGTGGCGGTCGAGACGCTCGGTGTGACGGTGGGCGGCGATCCGTCCGCGGCGGAACTGCGCCGTCCGGCCGCCCAGTTGGCCGACAGGGCCCCTCGGCCGGGCGCCGGGGGGACAGCGCCTGAGGTGAACCGCCGCCCGGTGCCTTGGACCCGGCCGGGCTACTTCTTCGGGAAGAAGTCGAGCACGGCCCGCCCCTCGCGCAGTTCCACCACGCGAAAGCCCAGCCCGTTGAGGCCGCCCGTGCCGCCCTCGCCGACCGACGTGGACAGGAACGTGCCGTCGCCAAAGGCCCGTAGGACCACGGAGCGCGCCGTGACGCTCGTGACCTCCAGCGAGCCCACCCCGAACCGGTCGTCGACCGGGATGCGCGTCGGCTGCTTCGTCACCACGATCCGGCAGCGCCCGTCGAAGCAGTCGCTGACGTCGGTGCCGTCGGCGGCTCCCCCGACGCCGGACACCGGGCCGGAGGGGGACGCGGAAGCGGACCGGGAGACGGGCGAGGAGCCGACGGGAGCGGGTGCGGACGGCGACTCGGCCCCCTGTGCCGAGCCGCCCCTCCCCGGACCGCCGTCTGCCGCTCCGCCGCCCGGACCGCAGCCCACGACGGCCACCGCCATGCCCAGCCCCAGCACCGCCAGGGCGCCCCGGTGCGCTCCGATCCCCATCGCCCAACTCCTTACCGCGTGCCCGGCGCCCGTGCCGAACGGGCCTTTCACGGTCTTTCCGTTCCACGGTCCCCCTGCGGGCACACCGCGGGGACGGGTCCCGAACACAAGGGCGCATCATGACGGCCACAGCGGGCTGAAGCGAGCGGGGTCAAGACCGGTGCCGCGCAGGCGCCGACGTAGCAGATCGCGGGCGCCGAGCACCCCTCCGGTGGGTTCGTCCGCGGGAGGTGGGGAAGGCGGCCCGGGCGGGTGGCCCGCTTGCGTTACGCTCCGGCGTTGTGAGCGAGGCCAGCGCAGAAGGAGCCGAACCGCACCCGGCACGACCACCCGCCGGACCGGAGGTGACGCTGCGTCTGGCGGTGGTTCTGCTGGTCGCGGCCTCCGGGGCGGTGGAGGCCGTCTCCTTCACCGCACTGGACCATGTCTTCGCCGGGGTCATGACGAGCAACCTCGCGCTGCTCGGAATGGCGATCGGCCGGGGACAGAACACGGGTGTGACGGCGGCCGTGCTGGCGCTGGCCGGGTTCGGCCTGGGCGCCGCGGCGGTCGCGTGGCTCACGCGACGGCGCACGGGCGCGGTCCCGCACTGGCCGACACCGGTGATCCTCTGTCTGGGCGGCGAGGCCGCCCTGCTCGCGGTGGGCGCGGGGGTCTGGGCCGCGGTCGGCGGCACGCCGGGGGACACGCTGCGGGACGTCCTGCAGTTCGGTGCCGCGGCGGCCATGGGGATCCAGGCGGCGGCGATGGTGGCGGCCGGGCGGGCCGCGGCGCCCACCACCTATCTCACCGGCACGCTGGCCACGTACATCGTCAAGGGGGTGGGCGCGGCCCGCCCGGACCGGTGGGTGCCGGCCCGGCTGGGCGCCCTGATCGTGGGTGCGGGCGCGTGCATGGCACTCCTGCGGGCGGCTCCGGCGTGGGCCGCCGTCCTTCCCGCCGTGCTGGTACTCGGCGCCCTCCTGACGGCCTGTCAGCCGCTGACCCGGATGCGTCGCGCCCCGGCCGGGCAGGGTGACGCCCCAGCGCCGCCGGATTGAGGACCCAGCGCCACCGGATTGAGGGCCCAGCGCGGACACGCGTCAGCGAGGCAGAGCACCGCCCGGTCGAGAACCCACCGCGGACACCCGTCAGCAAGGCAGGGCGCCCCCGCGCTGCCGCGGGCCGGCGGCGGCTCAGCCGGCCCGGCGAAGAGGCCCCGGACGCTGTTGTCCGACTCCGCGTGCCCCTCGGACGTGCCGTTCGCCCGCCACCCGCGACAGCGCGGCCGGGCCGCACAGATCGACGGTGCCGCCGTGCGCGACCTCCCGGCAGGCGCCGCCGAGTTCGACGAGGCGGCGGGCCCTGGCCGATCCGACCGCGCCGGTTCCGGCGATCGCGGCCTTCACAGCCTCGCCTCCCGCGGCCGGCCGGCCGGCGATGGCTCCGCCCGTACGGGCACGACGGCCTCGCCGGTGTACGCGAGGAAGGTCAGCGTCTCCTGGAAGTACAACCGGATGCTCGTGTCGTCGTGCGACAGGTAGCCGATGGACAGGTCCTGGCCGATGCGCAGTTCGAAGTCCCCGCCGCGTTTCGACAGCAGGAAGGCGCCGTCGATGGCGGGCGCCCAGACGATATCGCCGTCCAGGACCCGGGCGATGTGCTTGATGACGGGGTAGCCGTAGTCGGAGGTCTCGCTGACGGCGGTGTACGCCTCGGCGCTCAGCGCCAGCGCGTACGGGCCGCCGACGCCCGCGAGCCGCAGCGCCGTCAGGGCCTTGCTGACGACGTCCGGGTAGGCGCCTACCTCGGCGGGCAGGGCCAGGGCCGTGTCGGACGAACTCTGCCGCAGTCCGGTGATGTCCGCCGCGGCATAGCCCTCGAACACGGCGCGGTCCTCGGCGAACGCGATCTTCCGAGCGGCGTCCTTGACCGGCTGCCAGTCCGCGTCCCTGGCGCCGCGCGCGACGTCGTCGACCTGCTGCCGGTCGACGGTGAACGGCACCCGCAGTTCTACCAGGGGCTGGAACCGGCGTACGCGCGCCGTGACCCCGTCGGCCGGCGCCGCCACGTCCGCCAGGTGGCCGCTGCCCACACCCGCAAGTTCGGTACCGCCCGGTTCGGGCACGTCGACGATCCGGCGGGCCGCGATGTGCCGTTTGAACGTGCGCCGTGCCTCGTCCTCCAGATCGGCCCAGGCCGCGGCGGAGATGGGTGCCAGTTCCCGGTGCAGATTGTCCATCGTGCAAGCTCGCCTCCTGTCACGTCCTCAGATCACCGATGCCGAGGGAGCCGTCGGCGGCCGCCGGCGGAAGCGCCGCCGTGACGGCCTCGGTCTCGTCCGCGCCGAAGGTGTCGTCCGCGCTGTCGTTTTCGTCCGCGCTGTCGGTCTCCGTCGCTCGGCCCGCGGTCGGCGGATCGGGGAGGTTGTCGAGAAAGTCACTGGTGGGGACATGGAACAGCGACCCGGTCACCGGGGTGGAGAAGTCCAGGATCCGGTCGTGGGAGGCCGGCGGGTCGCCCAGGAACATGCGCTCAAGCATCCGCTCCGTCACCGCCGGGGTGCGGGCGTAGCCGATGAAGTAGGTGCCGAACTCGCCCTCCCCCACGCTGCCGAAGGGCATGTTGTCGCGCAGGATCTCGTGCTTCGTGCCGTCCGGGTCCTCGATCGTGGTCAGCGCCACATGGGAGTCGGCCGGTTTGACGGCGTCGTCCAGTTCGATGTCGGACAGCTTCCGGCGCCCGATCACCGACTCCTGGGCCTCGACCGGAAGGGCGTTCCACGCCTGGAGATCGTGCAGATACTTCTGCACGATCACATAGCTGCCGCCGCTGAACGGCGGGTCCTCGTCACCGATCAGGACCGCCGCGTCCGCGGCGGGGCCCGTCGGGTTCTCCGTGCCGTCGACGAATCCGAGCAGATCACGCACATCGAAGTACTTGAAGCCATGGACCTCGTCGCGGGTGGTGACCACACCGCGCAGCCGTTCCATGATCTCGGCGGCCAGCGCGAAGCACAGATCAAGCCGGGCCGCACGAATGTGGAACAACAGGTCACCCGGGGTCGAGACGGCGTGGTGCCGGGCGCCGGCCAACGCGCGGAAGGTGTGCAGCTCGGCCGGGCGGGGGCCGGCGAACAGCCGGTCCCAGGCGGTGGAGCCGATGCCCGCGACCACACTGAGCCGCCCGTCCTGTGACGCCCTGAAGCCGATCGCCCGCTGGAGCCCGGTCAGGTCCGACAGCGTCTCCCGTACGACCGGCTCGCCGCCCTCGTCGACGGTCAGGACCAAGAAGATCGCCGCGCTCGTCAGCGGCGACAACACGGGCTGGGGCACCGGCCGTTGGGAGTGCGCGGGCATCAAGGGCTCCCCTTCCTGACGGTCACGGACAGAGGTCGGCGATGATCGTGAACGGGGAGACACACGCGCACCTGTACGTGAAGCGGCTCCGGCCTGCGGCGGCCCGGAATTCGCGCGCAGGCACTGACCCGATCGGGTGCTTCCGGGGCACTCATTTCACCGTATGGCCCAGCCTCGGCCCCCGCCACCGGCCGGTTGGGACAGACGGTCCTGCCCGGCCGGCGAGCGGTCGCCCCGGCGTCGTGGGAGAGCACCACGACGCCGGGGGCGGCGCCTCCCCGGCCCGGCGCCCCTGGTGTGCTCACCAGTAGTGACGACGGCCTCCGACCGCGTGTCCCACGGCGCCGAGGATCCACAGGATCAGCCCGATCACCAGGAGGATGATTCCTATCGTCCACAGAAAGTTCAGGCTGGTGAGGAATCCCACGACCAGCAGAATGATCCCCAGAACAATCATGGTCACTCCCTCGGGGTTCGTTGTACGAACCTCATCGACCTCATGACCGCCGAATATCCCGTCCACCGGCGGCAAAACGGGACAGCGTCCCTCGCCCGGTCAAACGGGACGGCGTCCCTCACTCGGTCAGCGGCGTCGCGGCACCGACGACTCCGACGCCGCCTCGTCCCAGGTGCCGCCTCCGCTGACCACGGGCGACCGGGTCAGTCCGACGATGCCCGCCGTCATGAGGGCGACACCCACCAGTTCGGGCAGCAGGCGCCAGCCCAGCGCGATGCGCTCCCCGAACAGCAGGCCGCCGAGGGCGACGCTGATCAGGGCGTCCCCCAGGGTCAGGGCCGGCTGGGAGACGGCCAGGGTGCCCGCCCGCAACGTCCACTGGAGCAGCAGCACGCTCAGCAGACCGGTGGTGGCGGCGGCGTAGGTGTGCCATGTGGTGAGGACCGCGGTGGGTCCGTCCGGGAAGCGCGCGGTCACCTCCTTGATGAGCGCGGCCGTGACCGCGAAGCAGGCGGCGGTCGCGACGCCGAGCGTGGCGGCCTGCGGCGGGCCGCGCAACCGCAGGGCCGTCGCCAGCAGGACGGCGACACAGCCCGCCAGCCCGCCGCCGACCAGCAGCCAGCGCCAGTCGTCGGCCCGTTCCCCGCCCTGGGACGGGGACGCGCTGAGCAGGAAGACCGCCAGGCCGGCGGCGAGCATCACGAAGGGGAGCCAGGTCCGGCCCCCCGGCGAGTGCCGGAACACCACCGCCCCGATGAGCAGGGTGAACAGCAGCTCGCTGGCCAGCAGCGGCTGCACGACCGACAGTTCCCCGGCGTCCAGGGCGATGACCTGGAAGACCGCGGACAGCAGCATGGCCATCGCGCCGGCCCACCAGTACGGACGCCTCAGCAGTCCCACCAGTCGGGCGACGGCGGCCTTCGCGCCCCGGCCGCGGACCTCGTCCGGCTGGACCGCGGCCCTGCGCTGCAGGACGGAGGCCGCCGCGTTGCACAGCGCGGACAGCAGGGCCGTGACGACGGTGAGCACGTTCATGCGGATGCCTGTCGTTCGCGGAAAGCCCCGACGAGCGGCCACCGCACAGCCGAGGGGCGAGCGGAAGCCTGCGGCACGAACACAGTGGTAACCGCCGTGCGCGTCGATAAACCTGCCCGCTGTGGCTCCGCACGACGGGTGGATACCGACCGGCCCCCGTTTGGCGGCCGGTCGTACGGATACCTGTGGCCCACTGTGCGATACAAGGTGACCATGCCGCATACGTGTCCGTGCCCGCCGGATCCCTGCCCGCCGCCGCATACCGCCGTGCCCGGGCGGGGCGCCGCCGAACCGGTGCGGCGCCGGCTGTGAGCCGTCTGCTGGTGGTCAGCGCGAGCATGGGGGCGGGCCATGACGCGGTGGCGGTCGAGCTGGCCCGGCGGCTGCGCGCGGCCGGACACGAGGCGCTGCACACGGACGTACTGGAGCTGCTGCCCGCCCGTATCGGAGCGGGGCTGCGCAGCTTCTACCGCTCGTCGATCCGTTACGCCCCTCTGGTGTACGCGGGCATCTACGCCAGCTTCTTCCGTGCCGGCGACGGCCCGCGGCCGGGCAGCACTCCACTTGCCGCGCTCGCCGAGGACCGGTTGCGCACCGAGGTGGCAGACGGTCGGGCCGACGCGGTCGTCGCGGTCTTCCATCTCGCCGCACAGCTGACCGGCCGGATGCGCGCCCGCGGACGGCTCACGGTGCCCAGCGCGGTGGTGATCACCGACTTCGCCGTGCACCGGCAGTGGCTGCACCGGGGGAACGACCTCCACCTCTGCCTCACCGAGGAGATCGCCCAGGACGTACGGCTGCGCCTGGGACGGCCCGCCACCGCGTGCGGTCCGCTGCTGCCGGACCACTTCCGCCCGCACCCGGCGGGCGAGTCGTACTGGCGGCGCCGGCTCGCCGACGCGGCCGGGCGGCGCGCGCCCGTGCTGCTGTCCGCCGGGGCGTGGGGTGTCGGAAGCCGGCTCGGCGCGACGGCCCGGCTGCTGTCCCGCGCCGGATATCTGCCGGTCGCCCTGTGCGGGCGCAACGAGCGGCTGCGCCGCGCCCTTGCGAAGGTGCCGGGGACGCTCGCCATGGGCTGGGTGGAGGACATGCCGGGCCTGATCGCGGCCTGTGCCGCCGTGGTCGACAACGCCGCGGGGCAGACGGCGCTGGAAGCGCTGGCCGTCGGTGTCCCGGTGATCGGGTACCGTCCCATTCCGGGCCACGGCGCGGAGGGCGTGCACCGGATGGCGGCGCTCGGTCTGACCGAGTACGCGGACGACGCCTGGCAGTTGGTGCGGACCCTGGACCGCCTCGGCCCGGACGCCTCGGCGCCCGGCCGCCGTCTGGTCCGGGGGGACATCATCCGGCCGCTGGAGCGGCTGACCGCCCGCGGGGTGATGGGCGGATCCGACGACGACACCTGACGCCATGCTCCCGTCGGCGCCCGAACCGGCCCCGCCCCGCCCCGTACCGGATCACCGGAAGCCGACACCGGTGCCCGGCCATCTGCTCGTGACGCCCACCGCCCCGGCATCGGGCGTACGCACCCGGCTCACCACCCCGGGACCGCAGCGGCAACCGGACCGGTCCAGGCCCGCCCCCGCCCCGTACCGGATCACCGGAAGCCGACACCGGTGCCCGGCCATCTGCTCGTGACGCCCACCGCCCCGGCATCGGGGGTGCCCACCGGGCTCACCACCCCGGGACCGCGGCGGCGACCGGATCGGTCCAGGCCCGCCCCCGCCCCGTACCGGATCACCGGAAGCCGACACCGGTGCCCGGCCATCTGCTCGTGACGCCCGCCGCCCCGGCATCGGGGGTGCGCACCGGGCTGACCACGCCGTGCTCGCCGAGCGGGCCCACCGACAGGCCGGCCGCTCGGCACGCCCCCACCAGTGCGGGCAGGGCGGCCAGCGTCGCCCGCCAGCACCCCGGTGCCGCATGGCGGTCGGTGTCGTGCAGCAGCACCGTGCCCCCGCCCCGCAGGTCGGCCAGCACGGTCGCGGTTACGGACCGCGCGGTGGCATCGCCGGTCCAGTCGCGGCCCCAGGCCGTCCACAGGACGGGGCGCAGTCCGGTGCGGCGCGCGGCCAGCAGCCGGTCGCCGGTCAGGATGCCGTACGGCGGCCGGTACCAGATGGGGGCGGTGCCGGACACCTGCGCCACCGCGTGCGCGGCTCGTGCGAGCCGTCGGGTCTCCCGGCGCGGAGCGGGCCGCCAGGGGCGGTTGTGCGTCCAGCCGTGGACGGCGAGTTCATGACCACGCCGGACGATGTCCCGGCTCAGCCGCTCGTGGCCCAGCACCTGCTCGCCCAGCACGAAGAACGTGGCGCGGACCGCGAGTTCGTCGAGGGCGGCCAAGAAGGCGGGGGTGGAACGGGGATCGGGACCGTCGTCGAAGGTGAGCGCCACATGGTCCGGGGCGCCCGTGCCCGCCAGCACGGGCAGCAGGGCGCGCCGCGGACCGGGCAGCCAGGTTCCGGCCGGCCCGATGTGGGCGGCGGCGACGAGCGCCGGGACGGCGAGAGCCCTGGTGACCAACCGGCCCCAGTGGATGTCGTCCGGCACGTCCGTCTCCCTTCGCATCCCCGTACGGTCGTCCGGCCCGAACACGGCCCCCGTAACACGGCTCCCGCGCGGTCGTCCGGCCCGAACACGGCCCCCGCGCGGTCGTCCGGCCCGAACACGGCCCCCTCGCGGTCGCCGTGGTGCCTTCAACCGAATCGGCCCGCCAGCCGCCGGTACGTGGTGGGTACCAGGGCGCGCAACGCGATCGGCACCCGCAGCCAGCGGGGCACGAACACCTCGGGCTGGTCCCGGCGTACCGCCGTGACGACCGCGGCGGCCACCTGCTCGGGCGGCACCGGACGCGGGCGGGTACGCACGTAGGGCACCCCTCTCCGGGCGAAGAACGGGGTGTCCACCACGCCGGGCACGAGATGGGTCACCCGCACACCGGTGCCCTTCAACTCGTACCGCAACGCGTCCGCGAAGGCGCCGAGGCCCGCCTTCGCCGCGGAGTACACCGCTTCCTCCCGCACGCCGACGCATCCCGCGACGGAACCGATCAGCACGAGCCGGCCCTGGCGCCGCGCCGTCATATGGGGCAGCATCTGCCGGACCAGGTGCACCACCGACGCCAGGTCCACGGTGAGCACGTGGTCCACTTCGTCGGCCGGCATCGAGGCGAACGGCCCGGCCCAGCCCACTCCCGCCGCGGCGACGAGCAGATCGATGTCCTGTGCCTTTCCGAAGGCCCGATGGGCCAGTTGCCGGGGGCCGTCGGCGGCGGCCAGGTCACAGGGAATCGCGACGGCTGACGTCTCGCGCGCCACCGTGTCCAGCCGGGCGCGGTCACGTCCGGTGAGCAGCAGGTCCCACCCCTCGGTCGCCAGGGAGCGTGCGACGGCCGCCCCGATCCCGGAAGAGGCACCCGTGACCAGCGCCACGCCCGCCGTGGGTACGGTGCCCGATGCGCGGGTGGTCGGCCCCGTGTACGGATCCACCGTGGCGCGTCCCAAGTTGACCTCCTTCGCGTGGCGGGCCTCCGTACGGCGCCGGAGTCCGCGGGCCGCCCCTGAAGCGCGCCCGCTGAGCCCCGTCGGTCCTCACGCACGCGTGCCTTCGACGATGACGACGACCATCGAGGGGTAGCCACGGTTCGCGGGTTTCAAACCCGCTGCCGCACCGGCCGCGGCCCGCTTCGGCGGCCGGTTTTCCGGATCGTCGCACCATGGATCGAGCACGGCAACGCCGCCTTCGCCGAAGCCGAATGGAGCAATACGGAGCAATACGGAGCAACGCAGAGGAACACGGACACCCGTTGTGCCGTGGCGGTGCCGGACCCTGGCCGCCGACGCCGGGCCGCACCGGGCGCCATGGGCCGGTGAGAGTCCGGGGCAGGGTACGACGCTGCGCGACAACCGCAAATCGGCGGCGTCGTAAACGGCCCTGGGGCGCCGCCGGCCCCGTTTGTAGTACCCGACGGCCGGATCGACAGTGAGAACCATGAACCGTCACCGACGCCCACCCCGGAAGGCCCCGTGGATCGCGGCGGGCGCGGCCGTGGTCGTCTGTGGCGGCATCGGCGTGTGGTTTCTGACGGGGCCGCACGGCGGCACGCCCCGCCCGACGCCGTCTCCCTCGGGGAACCCGCCCCTGCCGACACCGCCGTCGCGCACGCCCCAGCCGGAGACATCCGGCACCACGCCGGCGACCCCGACCTCCACACCCACGCGGCCGTCCCCGACGGAGACGCCCACCACCACACGACCGACGGCGACGCGCCCACCGGCGCCCAGACCGACGGCGACGGCTCGGCAGCCGACGCCACCGACCCACCCGGCGGCGCCCAGCGCAACGACGCCGCCCCCGTCGGCCGATCGCGTCGGTCCCCGGTGACGCGGGTCACCGGTGATCGCGTAGATTGCCGAGACTGTCACGACGGAGAGGCGGTTCGAAGACGTGGTACCCACGGCGGTGACGCGGGAGCGGTTGGCGGGGGCGGCGCGGGACGCGCTGGGCGGTGGGCGGCGGTTGGCGACGGTCGAGCGGGTGACGGGCGGCAGCAAGAAGGGCGTGTACCGCCTCGTGATGGACGACGCGACGACGGCGATCGCCTACCTGTGGGACGCCGACGAGAACTACTGGCCGACGGCCGAGGGCGACGACGACCTGACGGATCCGTTCTCGCCCGGTCTCGGGCTGCACCTGTTCGAGGCCGCGCACGCGCGCCTGGACGGGCTCGGTGTCCGAGTCCCGCGGCTCCGGCTCGCCCAGCGGGCGGGCGACCGCGGCCCGGCGGACCTGGCGATCGTCGAGGACATCGCGGGCCAGAGCCTGGAGGACCTGCTCGCCCGCGATCCGCGCGCGGCCGCCGCGGTCACGGCCCGGCTCGGGGATGCGCTGGCGGCGATGAGGTCGCATCACGCGCCCCGGTACGGGAAAGTCGCCGTGGTCGACGCGGGAGGCAGGTCGCGCGGGACGTCGTGCGAGGGCGTCGTCCTGGACCGGGCGCTGCGCGACCTCGCCGAGGCGGCGTCGCGTGAGCCCCGGATCACGGCTGCCCGCGACCGGCTGGAGGAGCGGCTGCGGGGCCTCGCCGCGGGGGTGCGACCGCGCGCGGAATACCGCGTCGTGCACGGCGAACTCGGGCCCGACCATGTGCGGGTGGACACGGACGGCCACCCCGTGCTGATCGACATCGAGGGCCTCATGTACTTCGACGTCGAGTGGGAGCACGTCTTCCTGCGCATCCGCTTTGCCGACGCCTGTCCCCCGCTCGGGACGGACGGACTGGACGGGAGCCGGCTCGCCCTCTACACGCTGGCCCAGCGGCTCTCGCTGACGGCGGGCCCGCTCCGGCTCCTCGACGGCGACTTCCCCGACCGGGAGTTCATGGCGGGCATCGCCGAGCACAACCTGAAGAAGGCACTGGAACTGGTGTGAAGGGCGGGCGGTGCCCGCCGTCGGCCGATCCGCCGGCGGCGGGGATCAGCGCGCCCCGGCCGCCGTGTGCGCCCCTGCCGCCGCGTCCGCCCCGACTGCCGCGTCCGCCCCGACTGCCGCGTCCGCCCCGGCCGGTGCGTCGCGCAGCCCCAGGCGTAGATGTTCGACGTGGTAGAGGGCCTGTTCCAGGAGTTCGGCGACGTGGTTGTCGTAGAGCGCGTAGATGACCGAGCGGCCCCGGCGTTCGCCGGTGACCAGGCCGAGGTTGCGCAGCAGGCGCAACTGGTGGGAGCAGGCGGACTGTTCCATGCCGACCGCGTCGGCCAGTTCCGTGGCCGCGCAGGGGCCTTCCTGGAGGCGGGCCAGGATGCGCAGGCGCGAGGGGGTGGCCAGCGCCTGGAGGGTGGCGGCCACATCGGCGGCGCCGACCGTCTCCAGGCGGTCGCGCGCGGTGGCGGTCGTGGTTCTGTCGGCTCCGTGACCCATGGGCATCATCGTACGGAGAACGAACCATGAACGCATGAATGAGTCTTCATTCTTTCCTGTACGGTGGTGGGGAGCGCCAGGATTCCGGCTGCGCGCGAACCTGTCACGCCTGTGTGAAGGACCCCCGATGACCTCCACCCTCGCCCCGGCCCCGGCGGAGCGGACCTCGCCGGGCCGCGCCCCCGCCGGGCAGCAGCGGCGTACCCGTGTCCTCGCCCTGCCCGAGGCCCGCTGGGCAGCGGCGGCCCTGGCCCTGTTCCTGGTCGCGCTGCCGTTGCAGCTGACCGGCGCACCGGCCTGGACCTGGGCGCCCCTGTACGCCCTGACCTATGCGGCGGGCGGCTGGGAACCGGGCTGGGCGGGACTGCGGGCGCTGCGCGAGAAGACCCTCGACGTCGACCTGCTGATGGTCGTCGCCGCTCTCGGTGCCGCGGCGATCGGGCAGGTCATGGACGGTGCGCTGCTGATCGTCATCTTCGCCACCTCGGGCGCGCTCGAGGCCCTGGCCACCGCCCGCACCGCCGACTCCGTGCGCGGGCTGCTGGACCTGGCACCCGCCAAGGCCGCCCGCATCGCCGCCGACGGCGATGAGGAGAGCGTCGCCGTCGAGGACCTGTCCATCGGCGACACCGTCCTCGTACGCCCCGGTGAACGCGTCGGCGCGGACGGCCGTGTGCTCGACGGCGCCAGTGACGTGGACCAGGCGACCATCACCGGCGAGCCGTTGCCCGTGGTCAAGGAGCGGGGCGACGAGGTCTTCGCCGGCACCCTCAACGGCACCGGCGCCCTGCGGGTGCGCGTCGAGCGCGACGCGTCCGACAGTGTGATCGCCCGGATCGTGCGCATGGTGGAGGAGGCGTCCGAGACCAAGGCGCCCACGCAGCTCTTCATCGAGAAGGTCGAGCAGCGCTACTCGCTGGGGATGGTCGCGGCCACACTGGCCGTCTTCCTCGTCCCGCTCGCCTTCGGCGCCGAGTTGACCGGCGCGCTGCTGCGGGCGATGACCTTCATGATCGTGGCGTCGCCGTGCGCCGTCGTCCTGGCGACCATGCCGCCCCTGCTCTCGGCCATCGCCAACGCCGGACGGCACGGTGTGCTGGTCAAGTCCGCGGTCGTGATGGAGCGGCTCGGCGAGGTCGACGCGGTCGCGCTCGACAAGACGGGCACGCTGACCGAGGGCACCCCGCGGGTGACCGACGTCCGGCCGCTGGCCGGCTCCGGTCTCGACGCGGCCGGGCTGCTGCGGCTCGCCGCCGCGGCCGAGCACCCCAGCGAGCACCCGCTGGCCCGCGCCGTGGTGGCCGCGGCACGGGAGCGGGGACTCGGCCTTCCGGACGCGGAGGGCTTCGACTCGACGCCCGGTGTCGGCGTCAGAGCCACCGTCGAGGCGCGCCGGGTCGCGGTGGGGGCGCCCGCCCGGCTGCTCGCCGATGCCGATCACGCCGACCCGGCGGCGGCGGACCTCGCGGCCGAGCTGGAGGACGGCGGCCGGACCGCTGTGCTGGTCACGGTGGACGGTACGCCCGTCGGTCTGCTCGCTGTCGCCGACCGGCTGCGCCCCGACGCCCTCGCGACCGTCGCGTCCCTGACATCGGGCACCGGGGCCGCGCCCGTGCTGCTGACCGGCGACAACCCGCGCGCGGCGGCGCGTCTGGCCGCGGAGGTCGGCGTCGAGGACGTACGCGCCGGACTGCTGCCCGAGGACAAGGTGAGCGCGGTCAGGGAGCTGGCGGCGGCCGGGCGCAGGGTGATGGTCGTCGGGGACGGCGTCAACGACGCCCCGGCGCTGGCCGCCGCCCACACCGGCGTCGCCATGGGCCGGGCGGGTTCGGATCTGGCGCTGGAGACCGCCGACGCGGTCGTCGTCCGCGACGAACTCGCCGCGGTGCCCGCGGTGATCTCCCTGTCCCGCCGGGCTCGCGCGCTCGTCGTCCAGAACCTCGTGATCGCCGCGGTGTTCATCGCCGGCCTCGTCGTCTGGGATCTGGCGGGCGACCTGCCCCTGCCGCTCGGTGTCGCCGGTCACGAGGGCTCCACCGTCATCGTCGGGCTCAACGGGCTGCGGCTGCTGCGCGAGGCGGCCTGGCGACGGGCGGCCGTCCCGGGCGGTGGGCAGGCCGCCCGGACCCCCGCGGCGGGGTGACACGCCTGGCGGCCCGGCCCGTCGTCGGTGCCCGTCGGGCATCGACGACGGGCCGGGTGGTCAGCCGGCGAAGGCTTCGACGAGTGTCCAGATCGCCAGGCCGGCCATGCAGACACCGCCGATGCGCTGCACCGTCTTCAGCGGTACCCGCTTGGCGATGAAGCGGCCCGCGAGCAGGGCGAGCGCGGACACCGACATCAGGGCGGCGGCCGAGCCGATGGCGGTGGGGAGCCAGCCGTTGGTGGCCGCGAGGTTGGCGGTGGTGATCTGGGTGAGGTCTCCCCACTCGCTGATGAAGACGGCCATGAAGGCGGTGGTGTAGACGGGCCAGAAACCGGTGACGGTCCTGGAGCCGTCCTCGCCGTCCTCGTCGTCGCCCCCTGCGCGCAGCAGCATGACGGCTCCGAAAGCGAACAGGGCGGCGGAGACGAGCTTGACCGCCGTCGCCGGCAGCAGGCTGAGCAGACTGCCGGCCCCGACGGCGAGCGCGACATGGACGACAAAGGCCGTGGAGGTCCCGAACCACACGTACAGCGGGCGCATGCGGGTGCCCATGGCCAGTGACGCGAACATGGTCTTGTCGGGAAGTTCGGCGAGGAAAATCAGCCCGAAGGCGGTGATGATCGCCAGGGGGTCGAGAGTCATCCTGGTGCTTTCTCCTGGGGCCGGGCCGAAGGCTCGAACGGCACCCACACAGGTGACGGGGGGACCCTTGCGGCCCGGCACGATGACGCGGCCCCCACGTGTGTGCGGGCCGTGTTGTGCCGTGGCCGAAGGTCTCGTCCACCGACCCGTCACCTCGGGCCGGCCCGCTGGCCGGGACGCCCGTGAAGACGTCCAGTGTGTCGACCAGCGGTGTTGCGGGACTACTCCCCTTCGCCGCCCCCAGCCTAAGCAATCGGCGCGGCCGGGGTAAAGCCGGTGCCGGGTGGTACGCCTCACGCCGCAGGGACACGGCCGTCCGGCCGACGGCCGTGATGCCCGTCGTGTCCGTCGCCCCTGCGGCGGTGGCATGCCGGTGATCGACGGTGGCAGGTAAAGGCGCAGGCCCGGACCCGTACGGTCGGCGCTCCGGGCGTGGCCCCGCTGTTCGTGCCGGCCGTCACGGCCGCCGCCATCCCCCGCTGGGCCGAGTCCCGGCACCTGGGGCAACCCGTCGCGCCCCGGCGGGCGGCGTTCACGGTAAGCGCCGCACGTTCGGGCCTGGCACAGAAAGCGCCACCGGCGACCTCTACTGCACCATCTCTTGGCACCTCGTTCGCGGGGGATTCAGTCGCCGGACGTTCGAGCGTCGTCTCATGGGTTCACGATCCAACACCGTCACGGGGGGTGCTGGTGTCCACGAATGAAGTCCGAGCCGAGGAACCCGGTTTAACGGAACCCAGGTTGACGGTCCGAGGACCGGAGCGGTCCTGGCCAGCGCGGCTGCGTCGGCCCCTGCCGCTCACGGTGGCGCTCGTCCCCGCCCTGTGCTTCGTCCTGGTGCTGGTCTTCGGGCATGCGGCGCTCCCGTTCCAGCGGATCGTGACCATCGAGGCCAAGATGGCCTCCAAGTCGGAGTTCTTCGAGGATCCCGAGGTGGAGCGGCTGCTGCTCCAGCACGGCTTCCGCATGCACATCACCCGCATGGGGTCGCGGGGGATCGCCACGCAGAGCTACGAGGGCTACGACGTCGTCTTCCCCTCCGGGCAGCCGGCCGCCGACCTGATCACGCAGGAACGGGCGAGGGCGGGTCACCCGGCCACCACCTACGGGCCGTTCTCCAGCCCCATAGTGCTCGCCACCTACCGCGAGTACGCGCGGACGCTGGAGGCCGAGGGGGTCGCCAGGCCGCAGCAGGACGCCGCGGCGGACGGCGACCAGCCGCTCTACTACCGGCTCGACATGCGCCGTTTCATCGACCTCGCCCAGGCCGACGGCGGCAAGGGCAAGCGGTGGGACGACATAGGTCTGGGCCGGTACGGGCTGCACAACGGCAACAAGGTGCTGGCGCAGACCTCCGACATCTGCGAATCCAACTCCGCGGGCACCTATCTGGGCCTCGTGGCGTTCGTGGAGAACGGCAACGACATCCCGAAGACCGACGCGGAGGCCGACAAGCTGGCCCGGCGGATCAAGCCCGTGCTCATCGCCCAGGGCATGCCGTCGTTCGAGAAGAACCAGACGTACATCTCCCCCGAGGGCAAGAGCATCGCCCCCATCGCCGTCATCTACGAGCACCAGTTCCTGGCCTACCAGATCCAGCACCGGGCCATGACGGGAGCGGTGGACGACGAGCGCGTACTGCTGTATCCCTCCACGCGCTTCATCACCGAACCCAAGCTCATCGCGCTCAGCGACGACGGGGACCGGCTCGGCAGGCTCATCTCCGACGACCCGGCGCTCCAGAAACGGGCCATGGAACTGGGGTTCAGGCTGCGCGACGCCGACAGCAGCTTCACGAGCGTACGCCTCACCCAGTTCCTGAAGGACCACCACATCCCGGCCCCGGCCTCCTCCACCGACGACACCAGAGCCGTACTGCCCGACCTCGGTCTGCTGGAGCGCATGATCGAGACCGTCGGCGAGTGCGACCCCACCGGCCCGGCGGGCGCCGGGTCCGACGGTGCGACGCCGCCGGCCGAGGGCTCCTCGTGATGACCGACGCTCAAGGACCTCAGGTGAAACGACGGACACAGACCGGCATCCTCGCGCTGTGCCTGGTGCTCGTCGCCGCGTGGAGCGCGCTCACCGCCTGCTCGTCCGGCGGCGACGACACGACCACGCTGCACGTGCTGGCCAGTCCCGAACTCGCCGACATGCGGCCGGTCCTGGACGACCTGGAGCACGACACCGGAGTGCGTCTCGACCTCGACTACCGGGCCGCGAACGACGCCGACGATCTGCTGGTCGACGGGGGCCACGGCTACGACCTGGCCTGGCTCTCCTCCGACCGCTCGCTCCGGTTGAAGCTCAAGAAGAAGGGCGGGTCCGGCGCCGCCGTGCCCCTGAGCACCCCCGTCATGCGCTCGCCCGTGGTCATCGGGGTGACCCGCGACCTCGCACAGCGGCTCCGGGAGCAGGTCCCCGGCGGTCGCCTGTCCTGGGCGGACATCGCGGACGCCGCCGCCACCGGCACCGTACGCTTCGGCATGGTCGACCCCCGGCACTCGGGCAGCGGTCTCGTCGCCCTCGTCGGGGTCGCCACGGCCGCCGCGGGCACCGGGAGCGCGCTGCGCCCCGAGGACGTCTCATGCGACCGGCTGCGCGGCTTCCGCTCCGGGCAGACCCTCACCGCCGACACCTCACGGGAGCTGATCGACGCCTTCGTGAAGGACGGGCAGCGGGCCAACGCGCTGATCACCTACGAGTCCGAGCTACTGGCGCTGAACAAGTCGGGCCGGCTCTCCCAGCCCCTGGACATCGTCTACCCGGCCGACGGCACCGTGCTCTCGGACTACCCGCTGCTCCTGCTGGACGACGGCCGCCGCGCCGCCTACGACCGGGTGGTGGACTGGCTGACCCGGGAGAGCCACCAGCGGGAGATCATGCACCGGACGCTGCGGCGCCCGGTCAGCCCGTCGGTGCGCCGCACGCCCGAACTGAGCGCCCCGCTGGCCAACGCGCTGTACTTCCCCGACGACCTCGCCGTCGTGGAACGGCTCGTCGCCGACTACGGCGATCCTCGGCGTCCCGCCGGGGACCGGGTCGTCTTCCTGCTGGACTTCTCCGGTTCGATGCGCGGCGAGCGGGCCGCGGCGCTGCGTGCCGCGTTCGCCGGTCTCAGCGGGGCGGACTCCTCGCGGACGGGCAAGTTCGCCCGGTTCTACGAGGGCGAACGACTGACCGTGGTGCGTTTCGGCGGCGGTGTCCTGGGCGAGCGGACCGTCACCGTGCGCGGCCCGGACGACCTCCGCAATCTCCAGGCCTTCATCGCCCGTGACGAGTACGACGGCGACACCGCCCTGTGGTCGGCGCTCGACCACGGGTACCGCACGGCTGCGGCGGCCCTCCGCGAAGCCCCCCGCCAGTCCGTGTCGATCGTGCTGATGACGGACGGCGAGAACAACGCCGGCCTCACCTATGACCAGTTCGTACGGCGGTACCGGGCGCTGGAGCCGGCGGCCCGCCGGGTCCGTACCTACCCCGTCCGTCTCGGCGAGGCGGACGCCGGCCCGCTGCGGCGTGTGGCGGCGGCGACCGGCGGGCGCGTGGTGGACGCCGACGGCTCGTCCCTCCCCGAGGCATTCAAGGAGATCCGTGGCTGTGGTTAACGGCGCCTGGTGGGGCGCGTGGTGGGCGTGGATGGTCGTCTGGCTGGTGGCCGCGGCGGGCGTGCTCGGCCTGTTCGTGCTGCTTCTGGCGCTCGCGCGCAGGGGGCTCACCGGCCCCCGCAAGGAGCACCCGGGCCCGAGCATCTGTGTCTATCTGCACGAGCAGTCCGTCAAGAACCTCGACGAACTCGGCAACTACACCGCGGCGTTGGAGCGGGTGGTCGAGGAACGCCGCAACGTCACGGCGAGCGCCGGGTTCTGGACCAAGCTGATGCCCTTCGTGCTGAAGGCGGACCGGGGCACCAGCCAGGAGACGTTCACCAGTTACGTGCAGCGGCACACGCCGTTGTCGACGGTGGGGGTGCTGCTGTCGGTGTTCGACCGGGAGGACGCCGTCGTCCGCGTCGATCTGCGCTCCGGTTCCCTCACCCTGAACCGGGCACTCACCCGCGAGTTGTCGGCCGCCCATGGCCGCACGGCGGACGCGGACCGGGTGGCGCTCAGCGACATCAAGGAGTTCGTCTCGGTCCAGGGCCGCTTCACGGCCCAGCCGCGGCCCGACGGCGGCTACGTTCTGCGGGCCCGCTACGGCGGCGGCGAGCGGCCCGCGCAGCTGCGGGTCCCGCTGTCCGCCGCGGGACTGCAGATCGACACGATGTACGAGGGCGAGTTCCAGGCCCGCTGCCTGGGCAAGACCACGGGCTGGAACCCGGAGCTGCGCGAGGTCACCCTGGACGCGATCGCCATCTTCCGCTAGAGCGTGTTTCGACAGTAGCGTCGTCCGCCCGGAGGGCTAGCTAGACGGGACCTTCGAAACACGCCCTGGGGCCCGCGGTCACGCCCGCCCAAAGCCGCGCGTCCGGCCGCTCGGTCCAGGTCGGACCCCTCCGTGCCGTCGTGGTCGCGCAGGGCGTGCGGATCAAAGTGGCAGACGCCGCAGTAGTCCACCCGGACGGCGACGAGTACCTCCGCCGCCCCGGCCTTCTCCGGCCGGCCACCTGGTCCCGGCTGGAGCGCCGCCCCGGCGGCCATCTCTGGTCAGCGACGTCTACGCGGCGACCGCCGGGGAACCCGAGGACGTGCACGAGCGGCGGCGCGACCTGCTGCGCGAGAGCGCGCGCCCATGGCCGGCGGCTGAGCGCCCGCGGCCGCGGGCGGGCGCAAGGCGCCGAGGCACGCGAGGCGGAGTAGCGTGGGAGGTGCGAAGACGGCCGGTGTCCGGACGCCGGGAGCGTCTTCGCCGATGTCCCACCGGCTTGATGTTCTCCGAAGGAGTGAGCGGGCGCGAGCGGTCCTCGTGCGTCGGCCGCCCGGAGCCCCCTTGAGGTGACCTTCCGTATCCGTGTGTCAAGAGGGCGTATGCGCGCAGCCGACGACTCTTCGCAGAGTCCTGTGGGGGCACTGGGGAAAGTGACGGTGGCGATCCCACAGAATGGTCCCGGGGAAGTCCTCGTGGCCGTCCGGGGCGGCTCGGAAGCCTACGCGGCCTGGTCCGCGGCGCCGGTCGCCAAGGACGCCCGCGTGATCGTGGTCGACTCCGTCTCGGCACGCTCGGTGATCGTCGAGCCGCTGCCGTCCTGAAGCGCCTTCCCCCACGGGAAGCGTCTTCCCGGTCCTTGCAGGACGCGAGGTGGTCCCTCATGTTTTTCTGGCACGTTCCCGCTCCCAATGAGGCCATGCTCATCTCCGGCTCCAAACGGCGGGCCGAGGAAACCCAGTTTCGGATCGTCACCGGTCACGGCAGTTTTGTGCTGCCCGTCAAGCAGAAGGCCCGGATGCTGTCGCTGGCGCTGCGGGAGGCGGAGATCGCCGAGGACTGCGTGACCCAGCAGGGAATCCGGCTCAAGGTGCGGGCCGTGTGCGTGTTCAAGGTGGGTGACGACGCGGTGTCGATCGCCAATGCCGCCCGCCGGTTCCTGTCGGAGCAGCAGCATATGGAGGAGTTGGTGGGCCGGATCTTCGCGGGGCATCTGCGGTCCATCGTCGGCGGGCTCACGGTGGAGCAGATCATCCGCGAACGCAGCCGGGTCTCCCAGGAAGTGGTGGCGGGCAGCCACGGCGAGATGGAGAAGCTCGGCATCGTCGTGGACGCCCTCCAGATCCAGGAGATCGAGGACGACACCGGATATATCGACAACCTCGCCGCGCCGCACGCCGCCGCGGTGGCGAGCCAGGCCCGGATAGCGCAGGCCAAGGCCGATCAGGAGGCGGCCGAGCGGGAGCAGCAGGCCGCCGCGCTCAAGGCCGAGTACGAACGGGACACCGCGATCAAGCGGGCGGGGTTCACCGCCCAGACCGAGCAGTCCAACGCCCGCGCCGCGCAGGCGGGCCCCCTCGCCCAGGCCAAGGCGTCCCAGGAGGTCATCGAGGAACAGACCGCGCTGGCCCAGCGCCAGGCCGGTCTTGCGGCCCAGCGGCTGGAGGCGGAGGTACGGCGCCCGGCGGACGCGGAGGCCTACCGGCAGCGGGCGCTGGCCGAGGCGGGCCGCGACCGGGCCAAGTTCGAGGCAGACGGGACCGCCTATGCCGAGCGGGCCATCGCCCAGGCCCAGGCCGACGCCAACACGGCGCGGGCCACCTCGCTCCGTGACGGCAACCAGGAACTCATCGCGGCCAACCGGGTCGTGGAGAATCTGCCCGCCCTCGCCGAGGCGGCGGCCCGCGGAATGTCCGGAGCGGATCTCACCGTCCTCAACGGCACCGACGGCATCAACCAGGTGGCGGCCGGAGTGGTGGCGCAGGGGCTGGCCATCCTCGACACGCTGCGGCGTTCGACTCCCTCGCCCGCCGGCGGACAGCCGGTACGGGCCGAGCGGGAGCAGACCTGAACCCGCCAGGGGCCTGGACACGAAGGAGGACAGCTG
Source organism: Streptomyces sp. NPDC001508 (assembly GCF_040298665.1). NCBI lineage: Bacteria > Bacillati > Actinomycetota > Actinomycetes > Kitasatosporales > Streptomycetaceae > Streptomyces > Streptomyces sp. NPDC001508. The sequence continues at coordinate 36,644 of NZ_JBEPAP010000009.1, read as the reverse complement.
TCATGGATGCGGATCGTGCCAGGCGTGTGGTGGCGGCGCTGCGGGCCCGGGAGGTGATGGCCCATCTCGTGGAGGCGGGTGTCTACGAGTTCGGGATCAGGGTCGTCCTGGACGAGGGCATCGAGGCGCTGTGGGACATGGACGGCGCATCGGGGCTGGACGCGGAGATCGTCAGCGACGGCGTACTCATCGGGTTCGTCCCCCATGTGCCCGGTTCGGAGAACTTCACCGAGCAGCAGATCGTGGACAGCATCGCCAGTACGCGGTACTCCACCGAGGGCCTTCACCCGCCCGAGGACACCCCGCCGCCCCCGGCCTCCCCGTCGCGGCCGCCACCGGCCGCCGGGCCTCCCGCCGCGGACAGCGCCCCGGCCGGCCCGCCGGTGGCCCGGCTCCAGCGCCGGGCACACTGGATCCACCGCGGCGCACGGTAGCGGAGGACGTCATGACGCCGATGCGACCGGCCTTGCAGCTGACGGTGTTCATCGAGGAATGCGACACCTGGCACCACAAACCGCTGTCCGCGGAGATCGTGCACCGCGCGCATGAGGCCGGGCTGGCCGGCGCGACGGTGCTCCGCGGGATCGAGGGGTTCGGGGCGTCCTCGGTGATCCACGGCTTCCGGCTGCTGTCCCTCAAGCAGGACGTACCGCTGGCGATCGTGATCGTGGACGAGGAGGAACGGGTGCGCAGCTTCCTTCCGACCCTGCGCGAGCTGGTCGACGGCGGGCTGGTGATCGTCGAACATGTCGACGTCATGCACTGCCCCGCACGGGACACGACACGGGCACACCCCTGACGCGGCCGGCCGCCGGCGGTCACCGCCGCGCCCTCAGTGCCTCAAGTGGCCGTGGCCCCTTGGCCCTTGTAGTGGACGACCTCGACCTCCTGCAGAGTGATCAGTCCGCTGAAGGGCAGTTCCCCGAGCTGGGAGAGGAAGGCTCGGACGCGGTCCTCCTCGTCGACGATGACGACGGCCGTCGGCAGGTCGTCGGCCATGGACAGCAGTCGCGTCGTGTGCACGACCGATGTCGCCCCGAAACCCTCCACACCCCGGAAGACCGTCGCCCCGGCCATCCCGAAGGCATGGGCACGATGCACGATCTCCGTGAACAGGGGCTTGTGATGCCAGGTGTCGGTGTCGTCGACGATGACCGTCAGGCGCAGTGCGCGTCCACGCAGTGGCATGATCGCGGTCCTCTCGTCGCCGGGCACCGGGACATGTCTCCACCCTACGGGCCGTGCCGGGCCGGCGGGGTCGAGGAGAGCACGATCGGCTGCGAAGGGAGCACCGAGGTGGGGGTGGGTGTTCCGGGAGCTGTGCGCCCCGAGGAGGGGATCACGCGTCGGCGAGCAGGGGGTCGTACGGCGTCGAGCGCCGGCGGCCCGCCATGAACGACAGGAAGTCCTTGACGAACGCGACCCGGCCGTAACCTCCCTCGCCGCCGTCCGTGTCACGGCGGAACGCGGTGCGGAACAGGGCACGGTACTCGTCGGCGTCGATGCGCTCGTCGCCGTCCTTGTCGGTGACGTCGAAAAGGACCTCGGCGACCTTGATCAGCGCCGGTCCGGCCAGGGAGGGGACTGCCATGGCGTACTCCTGCGCGCTGACGCGTCCGTCGCCGTCCGTGTCGAGGGCCGACTGGAGTTCCCGCCACCAGTCGGCGTAGGCGTGGTAGAGCCTGGTCTCCTCGGGCTCGTCCAGGTCGAGGCGGCCGGCCAGTTCCCGGGCCATGGCGGCGAGGTCGGGCCAGTCCAGCCAGCCGTCGCCGGTCTGGTCCAGTACGGCCCGGAAGAACTCCTCGGCGCCCCGCCGTACGTCGGTCTCGCCCGTGGGGTCCGGCGGTGGCGCGGGCAGCGGGCTGATGAGCCGGATCAGGGCCCCGGCCCGCCTGATCCGATCGTGCAGCGCGGTGATCGTCCTCGCCCGTGGGTCGTCGCTGTCGGGTGAGAGGGCCAGCAGGTCGGCGATGCCTTCGGCCCGGATCCAGCCGCCGGGCAGGAAGCGGGCCAGGCCGGCGGCCAGGTAGGCGCTCTGCATCAGCGTCTGGGCACCGGGGATCTCGGGCAGACCGGCGCGCCGCCGGAAGGGTTCCGGCAGGGAGGCCACGGTGATCGCTCCGACGACGGGTCCCGCGAGGGTGCGGCCGGCCGCCCACAGCGTGGGCAGACCGTTCAGCAGGGGCGGCGCCGGCAGCCGGTCGAAGAGCTTGTAGAGGATGATGCGCATGGCCTCCGTGTTCTCCAGTTCCTCCTCGACCATGCGGTCGAAGTACGGCCAGAACTCATGGAGGGTGTGCGGCAGATGACCGGCCTGGTCTCCCAAGGTGGCGAGGAACGCCTGGAATTCGGCGTACAGGCGCTCCATGGCGGTCTGTTCGAGGGGCTGTCCGCTCAGCCGGCACATGGTGACGGCGCTGTCGAACAGGGTGGCCACCACCCAGGCGCGCACCCCGGGGTCCAGCGCGTCGTACGGCCGGTGCTGTGCGTCGGTGCCGCTCAGCCGTGCGTGCAGTCGATTGAGCCGCGCCGCCTCCCGGTGCCGGGTGTGATCGTCGGCGCCGAACATGCGGTGCAGGCTCACGAGGGTGTTGCGCAGCCGCCGCCAAGGGTGGGCCACGAACGTCGAGTTGTCGATCAGGGCAGCGCCGATCTGCGGGTGGGCGGCCTCCAGTACGGTCGCCCGGATCAGGGCCAGTGCCCAGCGCGGGTCGTTGCGCAGGTCGTGGAAGTGCGAGCCGGGGCCGAACACGGGCCCCGTGCCCGCCTCGCCGGCGGGCCGTCGGGGAGCGCCGCCGGCCGAGCCGGTGTCGGTGTCGGTGTGCTCGGGGTGGCCAAAATCGGTGTCGGTCACGATCGGGGCTCTCCGTTCGAAGTCGGCATCACACCGCCGAAGCGGCGATCGCGTTGCTGATAGGTGTGCAGGCACTCCAGGAAGTGCGGCGCGCGGAAGTCGGGCCAGAGCACCGGCGGGAAGACCCACTCGGCGTAGGCGACCTGCCAGAGCATGAAATTGGAGATGCGCTGTTCCCCCGAGGTCCGGATGACGAGGTCCACGTCGGGTGTGTCGGGGAAGGGCAGATGGGCGGCGAAGTGCTGCTCGGTCACGGCGTCGGCCGGCACTCCGCTGCGGATCAGCGACCGTGCGGCTTCGACGATGTCCCTGCGCCCGCCGTGGTCGAACGCGACGGTCAGCGTCATGCGCCGGTTCTTGCCGGTCAGTGTCGTCAGGTCGGCGAAGTCCCGGGTCAGTGCGGCGGGGATGCGGGGGTCCGCGACGCCGAGGAACCGGCAGCGGATCCCGCGCGCGTGCAGCAGCACGGCGTGTTTGCGCACCACGCGACGCACCGTCCGCATGAGGAAGTCGACTTCCGCGCTCGGCCGACGCCAGTTCTCGGTGGAGAACGCGTACAGGCTCAGCCATTCGACGCCGGCCGACCGCGCCGCCTCGATGACGTCGATCACCGTGGTCTCGGCGGCGCGGTGGCCTGCCGTACGCGGCAGGGAACGCCGCGCCGCCCAGCGGCCGTTCCCGTCCATCACGCAGGCGACATGCCGGGGCGTCGCCCGTCGGCCGTCGCCGTCCGCGCGGTGCGGTGCGGGCTCGGGTGAGGGGGCGGACCCGCCCGTGGCCTGCCGAACCGTCATGTCGACCCCCCAGCCCGCCCGTGCCGCCGTTCTCCCCGCGTGGTGCGCGGCATCCCGTCCCGCGAGCCGCCCGCCTTCCGCAGCAGAGTGTCAGCACCGGGCTCCTCGACGGGCCGCACGCGGTACGGATTCACCCGGGGAACTCCCGTCCGATCCGGCGCTCCCCCCGCCGGATGCCACGGGCCCCGCGACGGCCTGCCGGCCCGGTCAGCGGATGCCGAACGCCCCGGCTTGCGACCGCGGTCGAGGCCGTCGGCGACCGGTCGGCCGGCCGGCCCGTACGCGAGTGTCATCGGCCGCTGGACTGCTGGTAGCCGCCTTCGTCCCCACTCCGCCCAGGCCGAGTGGCACCGGTCGGCCGGTCGGCCACGGCGCGGTGGCTGAGCGCACTCGGCGTCAGCCCCGCCCGGCTGCCGCGAAGGGGCTTCGCCTTCGCAGCAGCCGCACCGGCCGCAGGCCCCCGGCCGGCTTCGTACGGCGCTTTCGTCACCGGCGGGCCGCCGCCCGCCGGCCCCGGGGGCGCGGCACGGCCGGTGCGGCCGTATGACGGTGGGCTGCCGGGCCCGGCAAGTGTCGTCAGCGGGCGGGTGTGTGCGTGCGGTCGGCGGCGGCGGTGAGGGCGTGGCGGAATCTGTCTCCGCCGGCGCTGCCGGGCGCCGCCGTCAGTATCACGATCTTGAACTCGGAGTCACCGTCGGTCAGCACGTCGCAGTCCACGTCCACGGGACCGACCGCGGGTGCTCGACCGTCTTGCGGTCCTCGCGGTGCGCGGCCACCGTGCCGCTCGCCCACAGCCGGGCGAAGGTCCGGTTGCCCGCGTCAGCTCCCGGATCAGCGCGGCCAGGCGCGCGTCCCGCGGGAAGCGACCGGTCCGCAGACCGTGACGGAGGGCACCGACGCGATCGTCCGTCTCGCGACGGAGGGATCCGGCGCCGCCTCGGGACGCTTCGTCGACCGCGACGGCAGGATCGACTGAGCCGCGAGGCGCGGACTCAGCGGCGGGTCTTCGCCGCCTGCTGGGAGTCGTTGCACAGGTCGAAGATCGCGTCGGCCAGGTCCGGCAGGTCGGTCAGTTCGATGTTCCTCGGGTTGGCGGCGTAGCCGATCAGCCCGAGGAGCCGGTGCACGATGTCCGCCTCCTGCTGCTGACGCTGCCAGCGGGCGTCGTGGAGGCCGTCGTCGACCAGCGGCGGCGGGGTGTTGCGGAAGCGCTCGTCCTCGGTGACACACTCGCGCAGCGCCTTGGGCCACACCAGGGGTTCCCTGCGCGGCGCCCTGTCCGGTGCCTCCTCGCCATGACGGATGGCGTGCATGATGCGGGCCTCGTGCGAGCCGTCCACCCGTTGCTGCAGGTCCTCGATGGCGGCCAGTTGGGCGGCCACGCGGCGGATCCTGGCGGCGTGGTCCAGGGCCCACTGGCGTTCGGCGCGGCGGCTGCGCAGACCACGGGCGTACTCCACCCGCTCGCTCTGTGTGGACGGCACCGTGCCGTCCGGACGGGTGTAGGAACGGCCCAGTTGAAGGTGGCGCCGCTCGGCCGCCTGACGGCCGCTCAGCTCCTGCCATTCCGCGATGCGCGCCCAGGTGATCCGCTTGGTGCGCGCCAGCGTGGTGAGTTTCAGCTCGTCGTGGTCGAGCTTCTCGCGGAGCATGCGGATGCCTAGCAGGGCGGCCAGGATCTCCGCTTCCGTGGCATCGGGCTGCAGTTCCCCCTCGGCCCGTTGGCAGACCCGGTCGTAGTTCCGTGCGATGTCCATCAGCCGGCCCGGCGAGTCTCCGTCGGGGCGCGGCAGGCGGCGGGCGCCCGGCGTCTTCTCGGTGAGCAGGGCCCAGGCCCGTGCCCGGTTGCGCGCTGCGCGGTCGTCCCTCGGGCCTTCTGGACACTCTGTCGTCTTCATGACGACACCTTGCGTCGTCCGCCGGACGACGTTCCGGGGTCCTGGGGCGGCGCCGTCGCATGCGTGTCACGCCCCGCGTCGGGAGGCTGTCCGGGCGCGGCATCCGAGGCGGTCGGCGTGGCCGTCCGCGCCCGGCGCCGGCCGGGGCCGCCGCGCCGCCATGCCGCCCGGGCGGCGCCGGCCGCGAGCATCGTGAGCGCGAACATCACCGATGCCATGTACTGAGCGCTGAGATCGTGGATGAAGGATGTGGACATCGTGCTGTCGGCGCACGTCGGGCGTGCGCGCGCTGCCTCCCTACGAGGGTCGCTGGTGCACAGACAGATCCCGCCTCGGACGGCTCTCGCGGCTCGCGGGGAACGCGCCTCGGGCGGAACGGCTTGCGACGGCGCCGCTGCGGCCCGTCCGTGACGGAAGTCTGCCGGGCGTACGTCGCCCGCATATGCACTCCTGACGGACCCGCCGCAACCGCCACCCCTCGCCACCCCCAGGTGAAGGGATGAAACAGTCCATATCGGTGCAGGAAATTCGTCAAGGAGTGTCGTCGTCCTGATGCGTCGCTCCCGGAGCCGACACCGCGGGCAGGCTCAACTTCCCGGGGAGACAGCCCGGTTGGCCGGTGCGCCGTGCTCGGCGTCCACCCGGGGCGCACCGGTGCGCGGGCTCGGGCGCTTCCGGGCCGCCGGGCCCACGCTGGATCGTGCGCCTCGGGGTCATTCGTTACCGTGTCCCTGTACCTGTCCGTGTTCCGCTCGCCTGCCTGCCGCCAGGGGAAGGATTGCCACGCACGTTGAGACGCGCTGAGCCAGCACCGCAGCGGGCCGCGAGCCACGGGCCGCCGGCGCCGACCGGCATGGCCGCCCGGGGTGACCGCGGTGTTCGGTAGTGCGCCCCTGCGGGTGCCGGTGGGACATGACGCGTCCCGGTGGAGCACCTTCCACAGCGAGCGGACGCTGGTGGTCGCCGCGCGCACCGTCACGTCGACGGTACGGGTCCTGGAGGCGCTGCCCGCCGTACTGAACGGCGACGGGCGGGTGACCGTGGTGTTCGCCTACGACCCCACCTCGGCCTTCAACGCCGGGGTTCGCACGCTGCTCCACGAGGCCGGGTGCCGGGTCATGCCCTGGGAGCAGCTGGCGGAGATCTCGCCGGATCTCATTGTGACGGCGAGCGAGAACATCGAGGTGCCGGAGGGCGACTGCCCGGTGCTGGTGCTGCCGCACGGCGTGGGCTTCCAGAAACATGTGCCGGATTCCCGCAGCAGCGGGGAGCGGCTGTCCGGCGTCGTGCCCGACGCTTTGCTGGAGGCGGGTCGCGCCTGGCTGGCGGTCTCGCATCCGGCCCAGGAGCGGCAGTTGCTCGCGGCGCATCCCAAGACGGCCGGGCACACGGTGCTCGTGGGTGATCCGTGCCTGGACGAGTTGGTCGTCAGCCGGTCGCGCCGCGCGGTGCACCGGGCGGCCATGGGGCTCTCGGCACAGCACCGCCTGGTGCTGGTCAGTTCGACCTGGGGGCCCACCTCGCTGCTGGGCGGGCACCCGCGGCTGCCCGCCCGACTGCTCGCGAAGTTGCCCTGGGACGAGTACCGCGTGGCGGCGGTGGTGCATCCCAACGTGTGGGCCGCGCACGGCGCCTGGCAGCTGCGCACCGTGCTGGGCGACGCCATGCCCGCGGGGCTGATGCTGGTGCCGCCGGTGCATGCGTGGCGGTCCGCCCTGGCCGCGGCCGACGTGGTGATCGGCGACCACGGGTCGGTCACCCTGTACGGGGCCGCGGCGGGCCTGCCGGTGCTGCTCGGCGCCTTCGGCCGGGACTCGGTGGCGGGGACCGCCGCCGCGGATCTGGCGGCCCGCGCGCCCCGCCTCGACCCGGCGGGCGATCTGCGCGGCCAGATCGAGGACGCGGTGCGCTCCCACTCGCCGCTTCGGTACGCCGAGGTGACGGAGCGGGCCTTCGCCGGGCGCGGGCAGGCCCTTGCCCGGCTGCGCAGGGTCCTGTACCACCTGCTGCGGCTCGCCGAACCGGAGTCGGCTGCTCCGTCGGTGCGGTCCGTGCCGGTGACCGATCGTCCCGGCGCCGAGGTCACCTCCTGGCTGGTGACCACGGCGCTGGCGGCCGATGACGGGGAGCCGCTGGTCGGGATACGCCGCTTTCCGGCGGCGGTGGGCACCCGGACGGAAGCCACCGAGACGCCGACGCGTTTCACACATCTGGCGTGTGCGGACGACGAGCGTGACGGCCGGCTGGCGGAAAGCGCCTCGGTGGTGGTCCGCCGGCAGCCGGCCGACCGAGCGGTCGAGGCGGTGCGATGGATCGGGGAGACGCTGGCGCGGCTGCCGGGAAGTCTGCTGGCCGCCGTGCCCGTGCGCGGGGGCGGTGCCCTGGTCGGGCTGCGGGACGGCCGGCTGGTGGAGGCCGTGGTGACGGGACCGCCCCTGGACGCCGGGCTGCCTGCCGCGGTCGTCTACACCTGTCTGCGCGGTGGAGTGGACGTGGACGGCACGGTGGTGACGATGCGCGTCGGCGAGCGGGGGCGGGAGGAGGATGTCGCGCTGCGGCTGCGCCCGGTCCGCCCCGTATGAACCCGGGCCGGTGACACCTCGGTGCCTTCCCCGCCGCCCGCGTCGGCCCGATCCCGGTCCCCTCGGTCCGCGATCCTCGGTTCTCGGTCGCCTCAGCTCTCGGCGTCGAGGGCGTTCAGCCTCCGCTCCAGGTCTTCCGCCTCGGGGCTGCCGTTCGCGGTGTGAATGGCGAGGGCGCGGGTGAGCCACTGGCGTACTTCGGCGGTGCGCCCCATCGGCTGGACGAGGTCGGCGAGCCAGCCTAGGGCCTGGGCCTCGTAGTGGCCGGCCCGCTGTCGGCGCAGTTCGTCGGCCGCCTCGCTCAGGGCGGCGACGGCCGCTTCGGTGTCACCCAGGTGGGCGTGGACGGTACCGATGGCGGCCGTCACCCGGGCGGCCATCCGCGGATCGGGTTCGCCGCCCGACAGCAGGTCCTCGCGCGCCTTGAGCAGGGTCGCCAGGGCCTGGGCGTGATCCCCTCGGGTGTCCTGTGCGCAGCCGAGGAAGAAGGCCGCGATGGCGGCGCCGCGGGGTTCCCCGGCGCTGATGTTGAGGTGCAGGGAGCGCTGGTAGGCCTCGGTCGCCCGGTCCGGTTCGGCCACGTCCAGATACCGGCCGAGGAACTCCTGGACCGAGGCCCGGAGCACGAGGTTGCCGGTCACCTCGGCACGGGCGACGGCGGTTTCCAGTTCGGTGTGTGCCGCGGCGTACTCCCCGAGGTCCAGCAGCGGCCGGGACAGCAGGCTGCGCAGCCGTGCCTCGGCCGCCGCGGCCTGTTCGACCTGCGCCGCGGTGGTGGCGGACGCCCCGGCGGCGGTGGCCGCGGCGACGCCGAGTTCCAGTGACTCCTTCCAGGCGCCCAGGTAGCGGCGATGCAGGAACAGCACGGTGAACGCCTCGGCCAACGGCCACACGAGGTCGTGCAGCTGGTGCCGGGCGGCCTCCCGCAGCACCGCGAGGATCATGGTGCGCTCGGCGTCCAGCCACTCCAGGGGGTCGGGTCCGCCGGGCGCGGTGAACGGGTCGACGGCCTGGTCCAGCAGCGGCGACAGCACCGCGATGCGCAGCCGGTCGCGTTTCACGGCGCGGTCGGCGAACGCGGTCACGGCCAGGTAGTGGGTGGCCACCCGTCGTATCACCGCGGTGTGTTCGGCGGCGGTCTCCTGCCGTACGGCCTGCTCTCGGGCGTGCAGCCGGACCAGGTCGGGCATCCGGTGGCGGCCGTCGGGCGTGGTCTCCACCAGGTGGGCGGTGGCGAGCACCCGCACCAGCCGCTGGGCGTCCGCGAGATCGGTGCCGGCGGCGGCCGCGGCGACGGCGGCGTCGACGGGACCGGCGGGCAGCAGGCCCAGCAGCCGGTACAGCCGCGCCGCCTCGGGTGTCAGCAGACGGTAGGACGGCCCGAGCGCCGCGGACATGGAAAGCTCCTCCCCCTCCAGGGACAGCCCGGCGAGCCGGCCGGTCTCGTCGTCCAGTTCCGCGGCCAGCGAGGCGATGGTCGTGCCGTCGTCGCTCAACAGGCGGGCGGCGACGATCCGCAGGGCGATCGGCAGCCCGGAACACAGCTGGACCAGGCGCACGGCGGCCGCCCGCTCGCCGTCGACGGCGTGCTGACCGCACAGGTCGGCCAGGAGTGCCAGCCCGCCGTGGGAGTCGAGCGGCCGCACATCGATCATCCGGGCGCCGTCCAGGGCGAGTTCGCCCAGCCGACGGTGGCTGGTGACCAGCACCGCGCTGCCGGGTCCCTTGGGGATGAACGGACGGACCTGCGCCGGCTGGTCGACTCCGTCCAGCAGTACGAGCAGGCGTTGTCCCGCGGAGCGGGAGCGCAGCAGGTTGGTCCGTTCCGCCAGCGACGCGGGCATGAACTCATCGGCGACATGCAGTCCGCGCAGCACCATGGCCATGGCCTCGGAGACGTCCCCGCCCGGCGCGCCGGAGGCCGCCGCCTCGCCCTTCAGCGGTGCGAAGTCCACGTAGAGCTGGCCGTCGGGGAAGCGTGCGTGTTCCTTGTGCGCCCACCAGCGGGCCAGTGCGGACTTCCCGATGCCGGACAGGCCGTGCACCACGCCGAGCGCCACGGGCTGTCGCGGTCCGTCCCCCATGGCGCCCAACGCCTCGTCGAGGCGGGCGAGTTCGGTCGAACGATTGATGAACCGGGCGGTCACGGCGGGCACTTGATCGGGTTTGGTCCGCCGGCCGTTCTCGGCGGGCGCCTGCACATGGAAGGTGACACCGCCGTAGATGGCGGAGCCCTGGAAGGCGGGGCCGTGATGGGTGCCGGCGAAGAGCGAGCCGACCACGGTGCCGGGCGGCGCCAGCTCCGCCAGCAGCCGCAGCAGTTCCTCGCCGCGGTCGGGATCACTGGTCAGGATGTCGAGGATACGGGCCTGCCAGTCGCCGCGCAGCCGCCTCTCGGCCTCGTCGTCGTGGGCGGAGCGCGCCGTCGCCAGCGCCCGCTCGGTCTGCCGCAGTTCCTCTTCGGCGGCTTCGGTCGCGCCGCGGCGGCCCAGAAGCCGGGCCAGCCGCGTCTTCGCCTGCGCCCACGACTCCGACACCATCAACCCGACCAGCGTCGTCGCCCCCGTCGCCGCGAGCGCCGCCAACTCGGCTTCCACCGCTCCCCCTTCATCGTGCGGCGCCGCAACGGCCCGTCAGGCATCCACCGTAGAGAGATCTTGCACCGATGGACAGCCCGGCACGCACAAAGCGCCACGACCACCGCGCCCGGCCGCCACCGGCGGCGTACGCCGCCCCGGCAACACCCCGGAGGGGCGCGGGGAGCCGCGTGAGGGGCCAACACGCGCCCGTGGACGACCGACCGCACAACCGCGCCCCACAACGGCTCAGCACCGCCCCGAAGGGGGCACGGGGAACTACGTGAGCGGCCACCACACGCCCGGGGACAACCGACCGCACACCGCGCCCCCACCGGGCAAACCCCACAACGGCGCAGCAACACCCCGAAGGGGGCACGGGGAACTGCGTGAGCGGCCACCACGCGCCCCTGGACGACCGATGGCGTATCGCGGCGCCCCAGCGGAGCGCTACCGCAGGCCGATGCGGACCGGACCTCCCGCGGGTGAGACGCCGTTGAGCAGCCCGGAGGGTACGCGGAAGACGCGGCCGGGGGCGGCCGGCCAGGTGAGGGTGCGGCGGGCGAGGACCCGCCCGTCCTGGCGGACGGTCACCCGCGGGAAGCGGACGAACTCGTCGGTCCACAGCAGCAGTCGGTCCCGCGCGGGCGCCGGGTCGCCGGGCCTGAGGATCTGCGGCGCGACCCAGCGGAACGGGGCGTCGGCGACCAGCCGGACCCCGTCGGCCGGGCGGGGGCGGCCGTTCAGATGGCCGATGACCTGCTCGGCGACGTGCCGGCCGTCGAGGGCGGCGACATCGGCGGTGTCGACGGGGTGCAGCACATTGCCGGCGGCGAACACGCCGGGGCGGCTGGTGCGCAGCGCGGTGTCGGTGAGCGGGCCGAGGGTGCCCTCGTCGAGGTCGATGCCGGTGCTGCGGGCGAGTTCGTGGTCGGGGATCCAGTCGCCGGTGAAGACAACGGTGTCGCAGGCGACGGTGCGCCGCCGGCCGGTGTCGAGGTGTTCCAGTTCGACGGCCTGGCAGCGGCCCTTGCCGATGATGCGGGTGACGCGGCTGCGGGTGGCGACGGGGACCCGCAGCAGGGTGCGGCCGGCCGCGTTGAAGGCGGCGTAGGACTCGGCCTTCGGGTACTGGCTGATCATCAGGGCGGGGGTGCAGCCCGCTTCGCGCAGGGTGACGGCCGCGGACCAGCTGACGAGTTCGCCACCGACGATGACGGCCCGTTCACCGACGGGCTGGTGGTGAAGGTGGACGAGGTTCTGCAGCTGGCCGGTGGTGTAGACGCCGTGCGGGCGGTCGCCGGGGACCCGGCGGGCGGTGCGCGGGCGTTCGCGGGCGCCGGTGGCCAGCACGATGGACCGCGGGCGGATCCGGTAGCGCCCGTCGGGGCTGGTGACATCGACGGTGTGGTCGTCGGCCCAGCCGGTGACCATGGTGCGGGTGCGGATCTCCGCGCCGGCCCGGGTGGCCTCCCGGACGAGATGCCGGGCGTAGGCGGGGCCGGTCATCACACGGTGCAGGTCGCGCAGTCCGTAGCCGGTGTGGTCGCTGTGCCGTGGGATGCCGCCGGCGGCCGGTTCCCGGTCGACGACGAGGACGTGGCCGGCGTCCCGGTCGGCGAGCGCGGTGGCGGCGGTCAGTCCGGCGGGCCCGCCGCCGATGACGAGGACGTCGGGTGTGATCAGGTGCGGCTCGGTCATCGGGGGTCCTTGTGCTGGTCGGCGCGGCCGTCGTCGGTGTGGTGCTGGGTGTACAGCGCGGCGACGGCCGCGCCGCAGAAGAAGCCCTGGCAGCGGCCGTTCATGGCGCGGGTGCGCCGGCGCAGTCCCTCCAGGTTGCGGGCGGGCAGGGTGGCGTGGCAGGCGTCGCGGATCTCCCCTTCGGTGACCCGTTCGCAGAAGCAGACGATGGTGCCGTAGGCGGGGTCGTCGGCGATGAGGTCGGCGTTCTGGTAGGGGCGTGGGGCTGCCTCGCCGATGTTCGGCATCTGCGGGGGGTCGGGCAGGTCGCCGCGGGTACGCAGGGTCAGCCCGGCCTCTTCGAGCAGGGTGCGGGCGTGTTCGGCGATCGCGATGCCGGCGGTCAGGCCGGTGGAGCGGATGCCGCCGATGAGGAGGTAGCGCTGCTCGGGTGTGGCCTCGATGAGGTAGTCGGGGTGGTCGATCGCGGCGCGCAGACCGGCGTAGCTCGCGGTGACCTCCTCGGCCAGCAGCCGTGGCATGAGGCGTTCGCCCTTGCTGAGCAGGAAGTCGAAGCCGTCTTCGGAGGTGCTGGTGTCGGTGCGGTCGGTGAGGTCTTCGGCGGTGGGGCCGAGCATGACGTTGCCGTAGATGGTCGGGGAGATCAGGACGCCCTTGCCGCGGGAGGTGGGCACCGGCAGGACGATCTTGTTGACCATGGGCCGGGTGAGCTTGTCGAAGACGAACAGCTCGCCGCGGCGGGGCGTGACGGTGAAACGGTCGTGGCCGAAGAGCCGGTCGATGTGGTCGGCGCCGAGTCCGGCGGCGTTGACGACCCAGCGGGTGCGCACATCGCCGGCCGCGGTGTGCAGGACGGTCGTCCGGTCGTCCTGGTCGACGCCGGTCACGGCGTGGTCGAGCAGGACCGTGGTGCCGCGCTGCCGGGCGTCGGTGGCCAGGGCGAGGTTGGTGGTCCAGGTGCAGATGATGGATTCATCGGGCACGGTCAGTCCGCCGAGCACGCCCTCGCCGAGGTCGGGAAGGGCGCGGTAGACCTCGTCGGCGTCGACGATGCGGCAGTGCTCGTAGCCGTTGGCCTCGGCCTTCTCCTTCAGCGCGGGCAGCGCGGCCAGTTCCTCGTCGTTCCAGGCCACCAGGACGGCGCCGGTGTGTTCGACGGGGATGCCAGTGGCCTTGGCGTAGGCGCTGAGCAGCTGGTAGCCGCGGGCCACCAGCCTGGATTCGAGTGTGCCGGGTTTCGCGTCGAAACCGGTGTGCAGGATCGCGGTGTTGGCCTTGCTGGTTCCGTCGCCCACGTCGTCGCGGGCTTCGAGCAGGGCGACGGAGACGTCGCAGCCGGACAGTTCGCGGGCGATCGCCGCGCCGACGATTCCTCCGCCGATCACCGCGACGTCGAAGACGCCGTCGTGGGGACGGTGGGGGGTGGCGGTCATGAGTGGTCTCCCTTGGCGGCGCAGGCCGTCGCGGCCTGTGCCCATGTGGTACGGAACTCCTCGGCCTGGTCGGCGGACCAGCGGGGTTCGTAGACGGTGGTCGGCCGCCAGTCGCCGACGGCCTCCTTCAGGGTGAGTGTGGGGTCGAGGGCGCAGCGGGCGAGGGCCGCCGCGCCCAGCGGGGTGGCGTGCGCGTAGGGGTAGATGTCGACGGGGATCTGGGCGATGTCGGCCTGGGCCTGCATCAGGGCGGCCGAGTTGGTCAGTCCGCCGTCCGCGCGCAGCCGGGTCAGGGGCCGGCCCAGGTCGTCCGCGACCAGCGTGCCCAGCGCGGCGACCTGGGCGGCGATGCCCTGGAGCACGGCGAGGACGAGGTGTTCACGGCGGGTGGCCAGGGTCATTCCGGTGAAGGACGCGGTGGCCTGCGGCGCCCACCAGGGCGCGGCGAGACCGGCGAAGGCGGGCACGCACAGGACGCCCTCCGCGTCGGCCGCGACCAGCGAGTCCAGGTCGGTGGCCGACTCGACGAGGCCGAGGTCCTGCAGCCAGCGCACCGCGGAGGCGACGGTGTAGACCTGTCCGTCCACGCAGTACGGGGTCTGTCCGGCCGCCTGCCAGGCCACCGATGTGGTCAGGCCCGCGCTGGAACGCACCGGGTCCAGGCCGGTGTTGGCGAGCAGGAACGCGCCGGTGCCGTAGGTGCACTTGGCGGTGCCCGGCTCCAGACAGCCCTCCGCGACCAGGGCGGCCTGCTGGTCGACGATCAGTCCGGCGACCGGCACCGGCGGGCCGAAGGCGCGGGTGGTGCCGACGATCTCGTCGCAGGCGGCGATGCGTGGCAGCCGCTCCGCGCCGAGCCCGAACAGGTCGGCGAGCTGGGGGTCCCAGGTGGCGGTGTCCAGGTCGAGCAGGAGCGAGCGGCTGGCGGTGGTGGCGTCGGTGACGAACTCCCCGGTGAGCTGGTGCACCAGCCAGGTGTCGGTGGTCGTCACCACGCCGTCGCGGGTGAGGTTGCGGCGCAGCCAGGCCATCTTGGGTGCGGAGAAGTACGGGTCGAGGACGAGGCCGGTGCGGCGGGCGATGTCCGTGGCGTGGTCGGAGAGTTCGGCGCAGATGCCTTCGGCGCGCCGGTCCTGCCACACAATCGCCTGGGTCAGGGGTGTTCCGGTTGCCGGGTCCCAGGCGAGGACCGTCTCGCCCTGGTTGGCCAGGGCGACGGCGTCGATCGGCCGGCCGGCCTCCCGCACCGCGCGGCGGCCGGCGTCGAGCACGGAGTCGAGGAGTTCCTGGGGATCCTGTTCGACGCCGCCGCCCGCCAGGTAGCGGGGGCGGATGGACTCCTCGGCGATGGCGACGGTGCCGTCGGTGTCGTCGACGACGATGGCCTTCGTACCGGAGGTGCCCTGGTCGATGGCGAGGATCACGGTCATCGTGCGTCTCCTCCGGCTGTGGCGTGCGTGGGATTCGGCTCGGTGTCGGCGGTGTCGAGTGCGCGGTCGACGTCGGCCATGTCGGGCATGGTCAGGCCGTCGCGTCCGCGCCGGACGAGCAGACCGCCGAAGTAGAGGGCGCCGAGCGCGAACAGGACCAGTACATACGTCCAGGGTGCGCGGAAGGAGGCGTCGCGGAAGATCAGCAGCTCGTACACCAGCCAGACGGCGGCGACGACGAGGACCGGGACCTCCCAGCGGCCCAGGGAGAAACCCTGGGAGGGGGGCAGCGAGCGCCGCTTGGCCGCGTACATGGCGACGGTGCCGGCGTAGATGAGGGCGGGCAGCAGGGTGCCGGCGGAGAACAGCTGGAACAGCGCGTCGGTGGAGCGGGAGAAGACCGCGAGGATGATCTGCGCGATCAGCATCATGAACAGGGAGGCGTTCAGCGGGGTCGCCGTGCGCCGGTCGATCCGCTTCAGCAGCTGCCAGCCGGGGAAGCGCTCGTCGCGTGACATGGCGTACACCAGGCGGGTGCCGCTGAGGGTGATCACCAGGCCGCAGGAGAAGATCGAGATGACGACCAGGACAAGCAGGATCTTGCCGACGACCGAGCCGAGTACGGCGGTGATCACGGTGGCCACCGGGGTCGCCGACGACCCGACCCCGTCGACCCGGCCGGCCGCGGCGGTGACCGCGACGAGGAACAGGAAGCCCAGTACGCCCAGGGAGATCACGGCCTGGACCATCGCCTTGGGGATGACGCGGGCCGGGTCCTTGGTCTCCTCGGCGAGGTTGGCGGCCGACTCGAATCCGACGATGGTGAAGGCGCCCAGCAGGAAGGCGAGGGCGAAGGGACCGGCGTGGGTGCCGCCGCCCAGCGCGTAGTAGCCGCTCTCCGGGACGGTCCCGGCGTCGAAGAGGTGGGCGAAGTCCAGCTTGCCGGTGAAGCCGCCCACCGCGAACAGCAGCACGGTCAGGGCGATCATGCCGATGAGCTGCACGGTCACGGCGGTGTTGTTGACCCGGTGGGTGGTGCGCGTGGAGGCGGCGACCAGGACGCCCTGGAGCAGGACCACAGCGGCCGTGATGACCCAGGCGTTCTGTGTGGTGCCGACGTAGCGGAACAGCTCCGGCAGGATGGTGGAGGCGATCGTGTAGTCCACGGCGACCAGGACCACGCCCAGGAAGGCGAACGAGATCCAGCCCATGATCCAGCCCCACACCGGGCCCACGATGCGGGACACCCACTGGTAGGAGTAGCCGCTGATCGGGATGCGGGCCGCGAGGGCGCCGAAGACGAGGGCGATGGACAGCTGGCCGATCACGGAGATCGGCCAGGCCCAGATACCCCGCGGGCCGGAGCTGGCGAGGACCGAGCCGTAGGTGGTGAAGATGCCGGTGGCGATGGAGACGAAGCCGAAGGCCACGGAGAACGAGGCGTACCAGCCGAGTTCTCGTGCCATCTGCTGCTGGGGCTCACCGCCGCCTGGTCCGTCTGTTCCCGGTCCCGTGGGACCTGTGTCTGTGTGTGCCATGACTCGTTTCCCTGCTCAAGAGTGCCCCGCGGTGGTTGCGAGAGCCAGTGGACGTGGCGAACCGAACGCCGTCGGTCTGCGGGCGGGCCCCTTGTACGGGGTCGGCTGGGGCCTGTCTGCTGTGGGTGCGGCGGGCCGCGATGGTGCGCGCGACCGCGGCCGTGGCGGTCGACCCCCCACCGCCGGCGTCGCATCGCCCGATGCTGACCGTTCCTGTGGGTTATTGACCGCGAGGTACTGGAAGTGTGGACCTTTGCCCGCTCGACGTCAAGGGTTGGAATCCGCGTTACCGGGATGACGTGGAAGGAATCTCCCGGGTGCGCAAGCGGGGACTGATGACGGCCCCTAGAATGCAGTCACAGGTCCACAGAAACGGTCATCGCTCCAAGGAGGTGGGTCGTGCTCGCCGCCGAGCGCCACCGCAGAATCGTCGCCGAGATCGCCCGGCTCAAGTTCGTCACCACCGACGACCTGACCACGCTGCTGGGCGTCTCCCACGAAACGGTCCGCAGGGACCTCGCGCTGCTGGAGCGGCGCGGCGAACTCGCCCGGGTGCACGGCGGCGCGACCAGCCCCCGGGCGCCCGTCGGCGAGGAGGCGTCCTTCAGCGAGCGCAGCGGGACCCTGGCCGCGGAGAAGGAGGCCATAGGCCGGGCGGCGGCGGCGCTCATCGAGCCGAATCAGATCGTCGTGATCGATGTCGGCACCACCGCGCTGGAAGTGGCCCGCGCCCTGCCCGCCGACCACACCGGGGTCATCGCCACCCCCTCCCTGCTGGTGGCCGCGGAGGTCAGCACCCGCCCCCGGGTCGAGGTCCTGGTCAGCGGCGGCCGGCTGCGCCCCGGTGACCTGGCCTGCTCCAATGCCCAGGCCGTGGAGTTCTTCGGCGATCTGCGCGTGGACGTCGCCTTCCTGGGCTCCGGTGGCCTCGCCCCCTACGGGCTCACCGACTTCCATCTGGACGAGGTCGCCACCAAGCGGGCCATGCTCGCGGGTGCCTCGCAGCGCTATGTGCTGGCCGACGCGAGCAAGTTCGGCCGCACCGCCGCGCACCGCGTGTGCGGACTCGGCGACTTCGACACCCTCATCACGGACGAACCCTGCCCGGCCGAACTACGCACCGCCCTGAGCGGGGCCGACACCAACGTCATCGTGGCGAAACGAGCCCCCGCCCCCTGACCGAAGCGCCCCGATGGGGCGTGGACACCCCGCGCCCACATCAGCGCCCCGAAAAGCGCGCAGAACACCCACGAAAGCCACCGCGACACTCACACGTCGAGCCAGACCACGATCCCCGTGACCCCGTTCAGCACGGCCGCCACGCCCGCCCTGATCGCGGCGGCACAGCGCGCGGCCGTGAAGGAGTCCGCGTCGTACGTCGAGGACATGCCGAGGCCCTCGCCGCGGAAGGACGCGCCGGACCAGTCGACCGCGGTGACGTTGTGGGTGGGCTCGGCCAGTTCGGCGCCCACGACGAGGAACTGCTGCGCGAGGTGGTTGGGGGTGACGGTGGCGAGCGGGTCGATCAGTTCGTTTCCGGCGGTGACCACGAGGTCCGGACCCATCTCCAGCGACCTGGTGATGCTCGGCAGCAGGTCGGCCGGGTGCTCGACGGCCACCGTGCGCAGGTCGACGTGCTCGTCCTCGGCCCAGCTTCGGACCGCCGCCACCAGGTTCCTGGTGGGGCGGTCCTCCCCGGCGGTCAGCAGGACCACGCGGTAGCCCTTCGGCGGATGGACGCCGTTCCAGGAACCGGGCCGCGGGGTGATGGTCGCCTCGGGGGCGGGCGGCGCGGACGGATCGGTGAACCCGGCGCCGAGTGTGCCGACGGCGGTCGGGCTCGGGTGCGGACGCGACCAGTCGTCGCCGGAGCCGCATCCGGTGGCCAGGGCGACGGCCGCGGCCAGGGCGGCGGCGGCTCTGAACGGGGTGCGCAAGGCGATCGTCCTCCAGGTGGTCACTGCTGGTGCCTGCACATCCTCATATGCCGACGCCCGCCGGTCCTGGCCGAAAAGGGCTTGCCGAAAGGTTGTTCTTCCATGATTCGCCGCGGGGGCAGGGCGAGTTCACCGACGACATGGAGCGTGCACGGGCAACCTGAAGGAGACACATGTCACGACACGTCCGCCGCGCCGTCATCGGGGTCATCGCGGCGGTGACCGCCCTGCTGGGCAGCGTATCGCCCGCGCTCGCCCACGGGTTCACCTCCACCGTGTACGTCCAGGTCACCGCCGCGGACCAGGGCCGCATCCGGACGACACTGGAACTGGAGTACGACCTCCTCGTCGTCTCCGCCGCCGACACCGAGGGGGACGATCCCCTCTTCCGGACGGGGACCGCCGCGTTCGAGGCCGGCGACGCCGAGGGGCAGGCCGCGGCGCTCGACGCACACGCCCGGTCGGTGGTCGGCTATGTCACCCGACGTTTCTCGGTCGGCGCGGACGGCCGGGCCTGCACCCCCTCCCGGCAGGGCGAGTTCACGCCGGCCCGGCAGGAAGGGGTGCCCTACGCCCGGATGACGCTCGACTGGGCCTGCCCCGCCGACGGCGGCGACCCCGTGATGCGCAGCGGGCTGTTCCCCGACGGCGAGGGTTATGTGCGCGACACCAAGACGATCATCACGTACGACCTCGGGGGCCGTTCGGGCAGCGCCGCCCTCGACGCCGCGCACCCGTCCTTCTCACTGGGCCAGTCCTGGTACGAACGGTTCTGGGAGTTCTTCCGCCTCGGCGCGGAACACCTGCTCGGCGGCATCGATCACATCCTGTTCCTGCTGGCGCTGATCGCCGGGTCGCGGCGGCTGCGCGAGATCGTGCTGGCGGCCACGAGTTTCACCCTGGCGCACTCGGTGACGTTCCTGCTCGCCGCGCTCGGGGCGGTCGATGTGCCGGGGCGGATCGTGGAGCCCGTCATCGCGCTGTCCATCGCGGTGGTGGCCGGCTGGTATCTGTGGCGGATGTGGCGGCGCGGGGGCCGCGCCGCCGAGGTGGAGTCCATGGCGGGCGGACGTCTGGGCCTTGACCGCGCCGGCTGGGTCCGGCTCGCCGTCGTGTTCTGCTTCGGTCTCGTGCACGGTCTCGGTTTCGCGGGCGCGCTCGGCATCCACGAGGCCTGGTCATGGACCCTGCTGTGGTCCCTGCTGGTGTTCAACGTCGGTATCGAAGCGGTCCAGTTGGCGATCATCGCCGTGGTGTTCCCGCTGCTGGCGCTGGTGCGCGGGCGGGCTCCGGTGGCCGGGCTCCGGCTGACCGGTGCGATCTCCGCGGGGGTGGCCGCGATGGGCCTGGTGTGGTTCGTACAGCGGGTGGCGGGCGTCTGAGACGGCGGGTGTCCGGCGGATGGGAACGGACCCGGGGCAAGAGCCGCCAGTCTTCGGGAAGTTCAGCGGCTCCCAAGATCTCATTTATGACCGGTTTACCGAGCGGAGAGACGTTCTTGGCGTCCATTCATGCACTCCGTGCACCAAAGGAACGACAGTGAAGAGATTGAGACCCTCCGCGCAGGCCCGCGGGCCTGCGCGGCGCCGCGTGGCCACCGGGACCGCAGCGGCATTCCTGGGTGTGGCCGTCGCCCTCGGCAACGGTCTGGCGTCTCCCGCCAGTGCCGCCGACGGCACCACGCTCAGCGGGATCATCCTCGGTGTGGGCGCCAACGAGTCGCAGCGCACCGTGACCTGGTACTCCTCCGACGACACCGCGCAGAAGGTGCAACTCGTCCCCACCACGCAGCTCGTGAACGGCGAGTTCCCGGCCGGCGCCGCCGTCTTCGACGCCATCGGCGGCGCGAACATCGCCACCAGCGGCGGCTACAACCGCCACGCCACCCTCACCGGTCTCAAGGAGCACACGGCGTACTCCTACCGGGTCGGCAGCGAGGGCAACTGGTCGGCGACGTACGCGTTCACGACGCAGGACTTCGAGGGCGACTACGACTTCCTGTTCTACGGCGACCCGCAGATCGGCTCGTCCGGCGACACCGCCAAGGACCAGGCCGGCTGGCAGGACACCCTGGACGTCTCGCTCGGCGCCAACCCCGACGCCGAACTGCTCGTCTCGGGCGGCGACCAGGTGGAGAGCGCCAACACCGAGTCCCAGTGGAACGCCTTCCTCGCGCCCGACAAGCTGCGCCAGTACCCGTGGGCGGCCACCATCGGCAACCACGATGTCGGCGGCAAGGCCTACGAGCAGCACCTGTACACGCCGAACACCGACCGCTCGGCCCCGTACTACTCCAACGGGAACCCGGCGTCCAACACGTCCGGCGGCGACTACTGGTTCATCTACAAGGACACGCTGTTCATCGACCTGAACAGCAACAGCTACGCCACCTCGCAGGGCGGCGGCGGTGACGCGGCGCACATCAACTACGTCACCGACGTCATCGACAAGCACGGCTCCGAGGCCAAGTGGAAGGTGCTCGTCTACCACCACGCGATCTACTCGCCGGCCTCGCACGCCAAGGACAGCGACAACAAGGTGCGCCGGACGGACTTCCCGACGACGTTCTCCAAGCTCGGCGTCGACCTGGTGCTGCAGGGCCACGACCACAGCTACTCCCGTAGCTACCTGATCAAGAACGGTCAGAAGGCGAATCCGGACGAGCAGCCCGGTGCGGCCGATGTGTACCCCGGTCCCGGCGGGGTCCTGTACGTGACGTCGAACTCGGCGTCCGGCTCGAAGTACTACGACATCACCAAGCCGGACAGCAGCGGCACAAGCGGTGCCGGCAACGGCGCCGACCCGCTCAACCCGGACAGCTACTGGTACAACTCGGTGCAGAACCAGGAGCACGTCCGCAGCTACGTCAAGGTCGGGGTGCGCAAGGACAAGCTCGTCGTCGAGAACCTGCGCAGCGGCACCTGCCAGACGCCCAACGCGGCGGTGGAGCTGGGGAAGGTCTCCTGCACCAACACCCCCGAGGGCCAGCCGGTGGGCTCGGTCGTCGACAAGGTCACCGTGCACCCCCACCACGGCAACGGCCAGGACCTCCAGGTCGACGTGCCCGACGCTCCTCCCGGTGAGTTCGGCTGGACCATCGACGGCTACAACGGCCTGGTGGACCTCGGCACCGCGAAGGACCACGACGGCGACTACTTCAAGGCAGACGGCCGGATCAACCCGATCCTGGTGTCGGACAGCCGCCGCTCGCTCGCCCCGTGGTCGATCTCGGCCAACGTCAGCGACTTCAAGGACGGCGACAAGTCGTTCTCCGGTGCCTACCTCGGCTGGACGCCGAACATCCTCCAGGACGGCGCCGGCGCCAAGGCCAGCGGACCGGTGGCCTCCGGCTACGACGACCACGGCCAGGGTCTGTCCGTCTCACGCGGTCTGGCCTGGGCCGAGCAGGGCCACGCCAAGGGCAAGGCCAAGCTGGGCGCCGACCTGGACCTGAAGATCCCGGGCAGCGTCAACAAGGGCACCTACCGCGCCACCCTCACGATCACTGCGCTGAGCAGCTGACCGTACCCGTTCCATCCGTGGGGGCGGGTGCCGCCCGGTGCCCGCCCCCACCCCCCGCCTGCCCAGACCGCCCGAGGACCCCAGATGCACGCGCCCACCCCGCGCCGGAAGACCACCGTCGCCGCCCTCCGTACCGCCGTCCTGGCTCTGCTCGCGGCCCTCACGATCGCCGGGCCGCTCACCGCCCCCGCCCAGGCCGCCGGCGGTGACGTCACCTGGACGGTCCGCACGGCTCCGAACAGTTACGGCTCCGACCGGTCCAGCTTCGGCTACGGCGTCAACCCGGGCGGCCGGATCGAGGACGCCATGGTCGTCGCCAACCGCGGCAAGGACCCGCTCACCCTGGCCGTCTACGCCGCCGACGGCTTCACCACCGACGCGGGCCGGCTGGACCTGCTCACCAGGGACCAGAAGTCCGTCGGCGTCGGCGCCTGGGTGCACGCCGGCCGCACCAGCGTTGTGGTCCGGCCGGGCAGAACCGTCCGCGTCCCCTTCACCGTGTCCGTCCCGGACAACGCCACACCCGGCGACTACGTGGGCGGCATCCTCACCTCCCTGAAGCAGTCCGACGACGCCGCGGGCATCAACGTGGACCGCCGCCTCGGGATCCGGGTCAAGCTGCGGGTCAGCGGCGAACTCCAGCCACGCCTGGAGATCGAGGACCTCAAGGTGCGCTACGACGGCACCCTCGACCCGTTCGGCAAGGGCGACGCCACGGTCAGCTACACGATCCACAACACCGGGAACGCGATTCTCTCGGCCCGCCAGACGGCCTCGCTGTCCGGGCCGTTCGGCCGGCTGCGCGCCTACGCCGACGCCGTCGCCGCGCCGCCCGAGCTGCTGCCGGGCGAGAGCTGGAAGGTGAGGGTGCCCGTACACGGGGTGACGCCCGCGTTCCGGCTGACCGCGACCGTCACCCTCACGCCCCTGCTCACCGACGCGTCGGGCTCCACCACCCCGCTCAAACAGGTCGAGGCCGACGCGGGCGGCTGGGCCGTGCCGTGGACGCTGCTGCTGATCGTCGTCGTGCTCGCCGCGGCCGTCGCCGCCTGGCTGCTGCTCGCGCGCCGCTCCCGCGCCCGGCGCAAGCGGCGCGAGGACGCCCGGGTGCGGGACGCCGTCGAGCAGGCGCTGCGCGGGCAGCAGACCTCGGCCCCCTGACCTCCCTGAACCCCCTGAACCGGCACGCCGGGTGCGGCCACGACGGCGTGAGCGGCGTCAGCGTTCCACGGTCGGGTCCCAGGCCGGCCGCATGGCCTTGGCGAATTCGTCGATGACCGTGTTGCAGAACGCGGGCAGGTCCCTGGGGCTACGGCTGGAGATCAGCTGCCCGTCGACCACGACCTCCTCGTCGAGGACATCGGCGCCCGCGTTGCGCAGGTCGGTGCGGATGCTGGGCCAGGAGGTGACGCGCCGGCCGCGCAGCACATCCGCCTCGGCGAGCGTCCAGGGGCCGTGGCAGATCGTGGCGACCGGTTTGCCGCTCTCCATGAACGCCTTGACGAAGGCCACGGCGTCCGGGTCCATGCGCAGCTGATCGGGGTTCATGGTGCCGCCCGGGAGGACCAGCGCATCGTAGTCGCCTACGGAGGCGTCGGCGACCTTCCGGTCGACCGTGAACGTGCCCGCGGCGTCGATGTCCGTCTGGCGTGCGCTGATCTCGCCGTCGTGGAGGGAGAGCAGTTCGGTGTCGGCCCCGACGCCGTGCAGGGCGCCGCGCGGCTGTTCCAGTTCGACGCGCTCGACCCCGTCGGTGGCGAGGAAGGCGACCTTGTGGCCGCGGAGTTCGTCGGTCATGTTCGGCTCCTTGCAGAACGCGGTGCCCTGCGGGGCATCGGCGGGGCGTGCGGCGCCGTGTGTGCCACACGGTGTGCGGGGTATCCCCTGGCGCGAGAAACATGCACGGCGTGCGGCGAAAACATGGGGGGCGGTGGGTGGGGGGTGCGCCGTTGGGGTGCGGTGGGTGGAGTGCGCGCCATTGGGGTGCGGTGGGTGGAGTGTGCGCCGCTGGGGTGCGGTGAGTGGGTGAGTGCGGGTGTGTCGGGGCTGGGCGCGCCGTTCCCCGCGCCCCTGGGTGGGGTGCACCGGCGCGTGATCACGGACGTACCGGGGACGGTGGGGCCATGCGCCATCGGGGTTCAGTGCGGGGGTTTGTGCGGGCGTTGTGGCTGGGCGCGCCGTTCCCCGCCCCCCCCCAAGTTGGCTGCACCAGCGCGTGATCACGGACGTACCGGGGACGGTGGGGCCATGCGCCATCGGGGTTCAGTGCGGGGGTTTGTGCGGGTGCGTCGTGGCTGGGCGCGCCGTTCCCCGCCCCCCCCAAGTTGGCTGCACCAGCGCGTGATCACGGACGTACCGGGGACGGTGGGGCCATGCGCCATCGGGACTCGGTGCGGGGGTTTGTGCGGGTGCGTCGTGGCTGGGCGCGCCGTTCCCCTCGCCCCCAGGTGGGGTGCACCAGCGCGTGATCACGGACGTACCGGGGGTGGTGGCGTGCGCCGTCGGGGCTTGTTCATTCAGGGAGCGGGGTGAGGAGGGTGAGGTCGTCGCCGAAACCGAGCAGGAGGTCGCCGCCCGGGTAGGCGGCGAGGGTGCGGAGCCTGTAGGGGACGGGCATGGGCGGGACCGCCTCGCACAGCGCGGCAAGATCCCAGACGCGTACGGAACCCTCGCCGCCGCTGACGGCCAGGGCGCGGCCGGCGCGGGAGGTGACCGCGAGGGCCGTGACACGGCGGTGGTGGCCGCGCAGGGCGTCGCCGAACGGCCGGCCGGTCATGAGGTCCCAGACGCGGAGCGAACGGTCGTGACCCGCGCTGGTGACGGCGACGGGCCGGCCGTCGACCACGGCCGTCACCGCGCCGTCCACACCGCGCCGGTGGCCGGCCATGGCCGGACCGAGCGGGCTGCGGTCCGTCAGGTCCCAGCGGCGGACGGTGTGGTCGGCGTGCCCGGTGACCAGGACCGTACGCCCGTCCACCAGGGCGCTCGTGATCGCCTGCACCTGTCGCCCGCCCGTCGTGAACGGCGGGCCGTCGACTTCCCCGGATGCCAGGTCCCACATCCGTACGGTCCCGTCCCGGCCGCCCATGAGGACGCGCACCCCGTCCGCGACCGCGGCCGTGGCGAGCGCCCAGGGCCACGCCTCGGGGCAGTCGAGGGGCGCCATGGTCTCCCCTCCCGTCGCGAGATCGCTGATCCGTATCACCTCGTCCTCGCCCACCGAGAGGACGAGGGTGCGGTCGGCCACGACCGCGGTGGTCACGGCATGGACCGCGCCACGGTGACGGGTCAGGGTGCGCGCGGTCCGCGGCCCGTCGGCCGCCTCCCAGACGTGTACGGTCCCGTCGAGCAGGCCGGCGACGGCCAGCCGGCGTCCGTCGAGGCAGGCCGGGGCCAGTGCCGTCACCGTCCCGTCATGGTCGGCCGGCGCCTCCCCGTCCCGGCGCCGGGCGGTCGGCTCCCAGCCGCGGACCAGGCCGTCGAAGGCCCCTGCCACAAGGACCGGCCGGCCTGCGTCCGATGCCAGGGCCACCTGCTCCACCGGCTGATGGTGGCCGGTGAACGCGTCGGCCTGCTGCCGTCCGGTGACCGGATCCCACGCCCGGACCGTGCGGTCCCGGCCGCCGGTGACCACCAGCGTCCGGCCGGCCCACCGGGCCGCCGTCACCGCGTCGACCCGCCCGTCGTGCCCGGCGAGGGGCCCGCCGACCGGTCGGCCGGTGGTCAGGTCCCACACCCGGGCGGTGGCGTCCTGGCTCGCGGTGACCGCCAGCACCCGGCCGTCATTTTCGGTCACCGTGGCCACCGCCGTGACCGGGGCCGTGTGGCCGGCGAGCGGAGCGCCCACGGGGCGGGCGGTGAGCAGGTCGCGGACCAGTACGTCACGGTCGTCCTGTCCTGCGGTCACAGCGAGTGGGCGGCCCCGCACCACGGCGGTCGCCACGCAGGCCACCCAGCCGCTGTGGCCGCCCGCCGCCTCGGCGAGTTCCCGGCCTGCGGCCAGGTCCCAGGAGCGCACCAGGCCGTCCCAGCCACCGGTCACCACGACGGTGCGGCCGTCAGCCTCGGCGCTCGCCGCCGTGGCGATCCGGCCCCGGTCGACGACCAGGGGGGCACCGACCCGCTCGCCGGTGCGCAGATGCCAGGCCCGCACGGTGTCGCCGTACCGTCCGGCGTCGGGCAGGCCGTCCGGGCCGTGCCGCTCATGACCGGTGAGGACGAGCGGGGTGCCGGCCGCGTCGAGCACCGCCACCACCCGGACGCCGTGACCGGCCGCGAACCCGGCCACGCGCTCGCCGCTGAGCACGTCCCGTGCGCGGACGCCGCCGTAGCTGTCGGTGTCCACGACCACGACACGTCCGTCCAGTGCGCCGAGGACCGGTCGGAGTCCGTCGCGGTCCAGCACGACGAGCAGCCGTTCGTCCGTCTGCCGGCCGGTGGCCCAGGCCACCCGCCACGCTGCCGGCCGCTGCCGCGCCGGCCGGTTCGCCGCGTCCGCGGACGCGGGGAGAGCGGCGAAGGCGGCGGCCAGGTCCGGACGGTCGAAGCGGGCCGCCTCCAGAGCCAGCAGCAGGGCGCGTTCACCGGGGTCCGCGTGCCGCAGCAGGTGCATCACGGAGCGGTAGACCGCCGCGGTCCGCCGCTCGTGTGCGTTCGCGGCGGCCGTGGGCAGTGCGCGCAGCACCTCGTCCGGTGCCGCACCGGCCCAGAACGCCGGGTCAGCCCACGCTGGTTCGTCCGCCGCCACTGGTCACTCCCTTGGTTTCTCGTGATGGGATTCTGGCTGGCCGTCAGGCCGGCAGCCGCCGGTGTCCGCGGCGAGGGCCGCGGCCGGTATCGGCGTCCAGGGCCAGCACGGTGCCCTTGTCGGTGCCGACGTAGACGATGCCCTCGGCGAGCACCGGAGGTGTCCCGGAGCCGTCCAGCGTGTGCCGCCACCGGACCGCGCCGTCGGCCCGCGCGACCTTGAGCAGCTTGCGCCCCGCCTTGGTGGTGACGAGCCAGGCCGAGGCACCGCTGATCGCGACGGACGAGGCGCCGTACGCACTGGGCAGCCGCCACACCGGGGCGCCGGAGTCGGCCCGGCAGGCATAGGCGCCGCCGCGGCTGTCGCCCACGAGGACCAGGCCGCCGAAAACGGACGGGGTGCCGTCGATCACGCCTGCCGCCTGGCTGCCCCAGCGGTGTTCGCCGGTGGCCGCGTCGTAGGCGTGGAGTTCGGCCCGTCCGGTGCCGACGTAGAGCGTGCCGTCGACGACGCTCGGGGTGCAGCACGTCAACTGGGTGTCGTCGCTGGCCCGGTGCCACAGCCGCTCACCGCGTCGAACGCGCTCAACGCGCCTGTCGCGCCGTGCACATGGACCCGGCCGTCGGCCACCGCCGGGCCGGACCCCGAGCCGTCGGGCAGCGGACGCTCCCAGCGGGGCTCGCCCGTCGCCGCGTCCAGCGCGCGCAGCCTGCTCGCGTCGCGCAGCAGATGGGCCGGGTGGTGGACGAGGTACAGCAGGCCGCCGTCGACCACCGGCGCGGCCGAGTGCCCGACCTGCCGCTGCCAGCGTTCCTGGCCGTCGTCCGCGCCGATCGCGTGGAGGACGCCGTCCTCGCCGACGACGAACACCTGCCCGTCGGCGGCGGCCGGACTGCGCAGGAGCGGGCTTCGGGCGGCGAAGCGCCAGCGGGGCTCGCCCGTCGCCGCGTCCAGCGCGTGGCAGTGACCGTCGGCGCAGCCGACCAGGACGGTGCCCGCGCAGACGAGGGCCAACTGCCGCCTGCCCTCGCTCCGTCGGCGCAGATCCGCCCGCCCTGCCATGACCACCCCCACCGTCTCGGAAAACCACTGTGTAGCACGAAGCGTGTTCAGGTTCCGGTTCCCGTGGCCGGCCGGCCCAAGTGGCCCGTCGGTGCGCGGTGGGGTAAGGTGGATCTTGAGCGTGGCAGTCAACACCGGTTGGCGCGTGGTGCGTTGGTGGTCCAAGGAAAGACGTCCCGCTTCCTGCGGGGAGATGCAGGTGCAAGGCCTGCCCGGCGCTCGAACCAGGTCCCGTCCCCGGTATGTCGGGGACGGGACCTGTGGTGTTCCGGCCCCGGACCGTCGGCCGGTCATCCGGCGCGGTACTACGGCCGTGTGTCCCGGCCGGCGGGGCTCACACCCGGGTAGGGGTCCCTTCGGAGGGCCGCGGACGCCTCGACGGTCTCGGCGGGTACGCCGGTGACGCGCGCGACGTCGTCGGACGCGCTGTCGTGGCGGCCCTCGCGGTGCGGCCGGGCTTCGGCCCCGCACCGGACAGCGGCGGCCGACCGGGCCCGCCGGCCCTCTCACCTGGACGCCCGCCGGCTCCTCGGGTCGCCCGCTCGACCACCCGGATGGCGGACATGTGCCCAAGGCGGGCCGCGGGCGGATGCGGCGCCCGGTTGCCGGGTGCGGCGGGTGCGCCTTGAGTGGAGCCAGCGCGCTCGGGGCGACGGGCGCGGCACGCACATGGACCAGCGGCACAACACATGTATCTGTGGCAGGCAGACGTAGCAGCGGCACGCACATGGACCGACGGCACGCACACGTACCAGCCGGGAGCGGCCCCAACCGGAGGCATCATGTCCGACATCCCCCCGCCCATCACGCCGTACCTCGAACCCGCCGCCAGGGAGTTGGCCGAGGCCACCGCCGCACACCCCCGCATCTACGAGGTGCCGCCGGAGCAGGGCCGCGACATCCTCAGCGGGCTGCAGAGCGGCGAGGGTGTCCGGCGGCCGGAGGTCGACGAGGAGTGGGTGACCGTCGACGCCGGGAAATGGGGACGGGTACGCACCAGGATCATCCGGCCCGGCAAGGCCACCGGTACGCTGCCCGTGGTCTTCTACATCCACGGCGCCGGCTGGGTGTTCGGCGACGACCAGACACATGACCGGCTCTTTCGCGAACTCACCGTCGGTGCGGAGGCCGCGGGTGTCTTCCCGGTGTACGACCGCGCCCCCGAGGCGAAGTACCCGACCCAGGTCGAGCAGAACTACGCGGTCGGCCGGTGGCTCGCCGAGCACGGAGCCGAGCACGGCCTCGACCCGGCCCGGGTGGCCGTGGCCGGCGACTCGGTCGGCGGCTGCATGTCGACCGTGTTCGCGCTGATGAACAAGGAACGCGGCGGCCTCGACCTCAAGGCGCAGGTCCTGCTGTACCCCGTCACCGACGCCGACTTCGACACGCCGTCCTACCGGCAGTTCGCCGAGGGCTACTACCTCACCCGCGACGCCATGATCTGGTTCTGGGACCACTACTCCAAACCCGCCCAGCGGACCGAGCCGTATGCCGCGCCCCTGCGGGCGGACCTCGACCAGCTCAGGGGCCTGCCCACCACGCTGGTCATCACCGACGAGGCGGACGTCCTGCGGGACGAGGGCGAGCAGTACGCCAACCGGCTGCGCGAGGCGGGTGTGGACGTCACCTCGGTTCGCGTGGCCGGCATGGTCCACGACTTCATGATGCTGGACAGTCTGCGCGACACCCATGCCACGCGCGTCGCCCGCCACCTGGCCGTACAGGCCCTGCACCGGGCCCTGCACGGCAGCTGACCGCACGCGCCGGGCGGAGTGACCGGGTGTCGCCGAGGGCGTGGCGGCACCCGGCCTTCGCGGCCACCGGGGCGGGCGGCTCAGGCCGTCAGCCGGGTGAGCACCGAGCGCATCGCGCGCCGTACGGCCGCACGCGCCTCCTCGATCGGGTCAAGGGTCTCGAAGCCGTGCCGGCCGTGCGGCACGTCGACCACCTCGACGTCCGCGCCGCACCGTCCGGCCGCGGTCAGGAACTCCTCGACGGTCGCGGCGATCTCCGGCATCTCCCGGCCCGCCCGGATGAGGACGAGGGGCAGGGCACCCGCGTCCGGCACCGCGTCGACCGGGCGGAACCGGCCGCCGGACAGCCCCCAGTCGGGCAGCGGCGCCAGGATCGGATAGCTGGCCGCCACGCAGCGCAGCCACCCCGGGGGCGTGCGCAGCCAGTCCGCCAGGAGCAGTCCGCCGCCGGAGAAGAACCACAGCGCGACCCGGTCCGCGGCCACCCGCGGATCGGCCCGTACCCGCTCCACCGCGGCGGCCACGTCCGCGGCGGCGCGCGCGTAGTCGGTCACATCGTGCAGCCGGTGGTCGACGGTAGCGCCCACCACGCCCTGCCCGGCCGCGTACCGGGCGTAGCCGATGAAGCTCGGCCAGTCCCGCGGCGTCGGACGGACCCCCGCGGGCAGCGGGCCGCCGTGCACGAACACCACGGCCGGCCGCGGGCCGGGGGCGTCGGGCAGATGGAGGTCGACGTTCTCCCGGCGCTCACGCGGGCGTTCGGGCACCTCCAGGAGGAACGGCCGCAGGTGCGCGGGCGGTTGTGCGGTGCCGGCCGGCTCCAGGCGGTGCCCCTCGCCGGCCGCGGCCCGCAGCAGTACCTCGGCCAGTTCGGCGGGGCAGGACAGCATCGGCCAGTGTCCGGTGGCCAGTTCGAAGAAGGTCACTCGCTCGTCGGCCAGGGCCGCCAGCGCGGGATCGCCGAAGTCCACCATTTTCTGGACCAGTTCGATGCCGCCGCCGTTGTGGGTGCACAGCACGCCGGTGGTGGGCACAAAGGCCGCGGCGCCGGTCAGCCGCAGCGGCTGGAGCAGGGTGTGCAGCGGCTGCGGCACGGCGCGGGCCGTGAGCCGGTCGAGCGCCGCGTCGGGGATTCCCGCGGTGCTGCCCCAGCGCTGCCACCCGTCACCGGACGGTGGCTCCAGCACGTCGTCGGCGCCCGCCGTCGCGGCGCGTGCGGCAAGCCGCGCCCGCAGTTCCCGGTCGGGTACGGCGGCCAGGGCCGGCGCGCCGTCCGGTGGCAGCGCCCCGTCCACGCACACGATCCGGGCGATGCGCTCCGCTCGCCGGTCGGCGGCGCCCAGCGCCGGATGGATGCCGTAGGCGTGGCCGACCAGCACGATCCCGCCGTCCGCCGACCGGTCCACCGCGTCGATCGCGGCGACCACGTCCGCGACATGTGTCTCCAGATCGACCCGGCGCCCCGCTTTGTCGCCGGCCGCGCCCGGCCCGGTGAGGGCGACCGCATGCGCCTCGGCGCCCGCCGCGGCCAGCCGCGCGGCCGTCTCCTCCCACACATGTGCGCCGGTGAACACGCCCGGCACCATGATGAACACGGTCATGACTCTCTCCTCAGCACGCGGTCGTCGCGGGCCGGCCCCGTCGCCCGGCCCGCGCTCGCCGGTACGGTAGGAACTCCCCCGGAGGGAGATTCAACCGCCCATGTCGTACGACGACCTGTGGAGCATCGGGGAACTCGCCGAACAGGCGGGCGTCACCGTCAAGACCGTCCGTTTCTACTCCGACCGCGGCCTGCTGCCGGAGACCTCCCGCAGCGTCGGCGGCCACCGCCGCTACGGCCCGAACGCGCTGGACCGGCTGCGGCTGATCCGTGCCCTGCGCGCCCTCGACCTGCCGCTCCCCCAGGTCCGCCGCATCCTCGATCAGGAACCTGACCAGGACCATGGGGACCACGGCGGGGGCAGCGCGCTCGAAGGCGCCGTCGCGGAGCGGCTGCGTGCCCTCGGCTCCCAACTGGCCGCCCTGCGCTGGCGGGAGGCGGCGCTGCGGCTCGTACAGGAGTCGCCGCCCGGTCTGCGGGCCGAGCGGCTGCGGCTGATCGGTGCACTGGCCGTGCCGCCGAGCACCGCCGCCATGGCCCGGTTCTGGCGCGCCTGGCTGCCGGCCCGGATGCCGGCCCCGGCGGTGGCCGCGTTCCTGGACGTGGCGGTCCCGCCCCCGCCCGACGACCCCACCCCGGAACAGACACTGGCCTTCGCCCGGCTGCACGCCCTGACGAGCGGCCCCTGCACCGGCGCCGGACCGACCCAGCCCGCGGCGCACCGGGCCGCGGGGGCCGAGGGTTCTGCCGTGCTGTACGCGGGTCTGGCCGAGGCGTACGAGCTGGCGGGCGCGCAGCTGCGCCGGGGCCGGCCGCCGCACCCCGGCGAGGCGCTGGACGGTTTCGTGGCCGCCTACACGAGCGCGTACGGCACCCGGGACACCCCCGCGTTCCGCCGTCTGCTGGCCGGGCAGCTCGCCGCCGATCCCCGGATCGACCGGTACTGGGAGCTGACGGCCGTGGTACTGACCCCGCCGGGCCGGCAGCCGGCGCCGACGCCCGGGTCCGCGCACGACTGGCTGCTCGCGGCGCTGGCAGCGCAGAGCGGCGGCACGGACCCGGGTCCGCAGCCGTCGCCTCCGTCCGGCGGTCGCCCACCGGCACCCCGACAGCGGCCGTGACGCCGGCGGCCATCTCTCGACGAGATGGCCGCCATCGGGATTCATCACCGCGGACGGGGAAGCAATGCGGGCCGCCGAACGCTGCTGAACGCGAGGCACCGACGACGCTGCCAGACCATCCGCCCCTGCCACCCCCGGCCCGTCCCCGCGAAGAAGGCATCGTGTCCCACTCACCGGATCTGACCGAGCAGCACCGCGCCTCCGCTGCCACCGCCCCCGGCTCCGTCGGCGTCCCGGGCTGGCTGGTCGCCCTGCTGGCCGTCGCCACCGGCATGACCGTCGCCAACCTGTACTACGCCCAGCCGCTGCTCGCGGAGCTGCGCGATGTGTTCCAGGTGAGCGAGGCCACCGCCGGCCTGCTGATCACGCTCACCCAGATCGGCTACGTCATCGGCATGCTCTTCCTGGTCCCGCTCGGCGACCGGCTGGAGAAGCGCGGCCTGGTCACCGTGCTGCTCGCGGTGACCACCGTCGCCCTGCTGGCGGCGGGCCTCTCGACCGGGTTCCCCATGCTGCTGGCCGCCTCCCTGGTCAGCGGCGCGACATCCGTCGTCGCCCAGATACTGGTTCCGTTCGCCGCGAGCCTCGCCCCGGACCACGCGCGCGGCCGGATCGTGGGCCGGGTGATGAGCGGCCTGCTCACCGGCATCCTGCTGTCCCGGACGCTGAGCAGCCTGGTCTCCGACGTGGCCGGCTGGCGCGTCGTCTATCTCGGCTCCGCGGGCCTGATGGCGGTGCTGGCGGTGGCCCTGTGGGTGGCGCTGCCGCAGCAGGCGCCCACCATCTCCGTGCCGTACCACCATGTGCTGCGCTCCACCGCCGCCTTGCTGCGCAGCCACCCGGTGCTGCGGCGCCGCGGCCTGTACCAGGCGGCGATGTTCGGTGCCTTCAGCGCCTTCTGGACCACCGTCTCCTACCTCCTGACCGGACCGCACTTCCACTACTCCGCCGTCGGCGTCGGCATCTTCGCGCTGGTCGGGGCGGCCGGCGCGGCCATCGCGCCGCTCGCCGGGCACTGGGCGGACCGCGGGCTCGTGCGGCCCATGACGGGCGGCGCGTTCGCCGTCGCGGCGGTGGCCTTCGCCGTCGCCGGGTTCGGGCAGCACAGCATCGTGTTCGTCGCCCTGGCCGCCGTCCTCGTCGACATGGCCGTGCAGACGAGCCTGATCCTCGGCCAGCACACCGTCTACCAGCTCGACGCACAGGCCCGGGCCCGCCTCAACTCGGCCTTCATCGCCGTGTTCTTCCTCGGCGGCGCCCTCGGCTCCCAGCTCGGCTCCTTCGCCTACCGCGCCGCCGGCTGGGGCGCGGTCAGCGCCTTCGGCGCGGCCCTGCCGCTGCTGGCGCTGCTGTACTGGCTCACCGAGCGCCGCGCCGGCGCCGACGGATCGCCCCAGACCGCCTGAAGCGGCCGACAGCCGTCGCTGACGGTGCGGACGTCGTTGACGGTGTGGGCGTCGTTGACAGTGCGGACGTCGTTGACGGTGTGGACGTCATCGACGGTGCCGGCGTCATTCACGGTGCGGGCGTCGTTGGCGGTGTCGGTCCGGCGCCGGCCGCCGTGTCGGAGCCGGTCCGGTTCGGCCGGACGGCCGTCGCGTCGGTGGAGGTCACCTTGAGACCGGCGGGAGCCGACGGCGCGCCCACGCCGACGACGGGCCGGCCGGTGGCGGCCGACCGGTGGCGGGCCGGCCGCCACCGCTGCGGCGACGCGCGCCACCCGGGCGCGTCGGCCACGCACGCGGGCGGCTCGGGTCGGGGCGCGGACGCCGCGGCGGTCGCAGCGGTCGCCGCAGTCACCGCTTTCCGGGTGGCCACGGCGACCCCATGCGGAACGCCGGCCGGGGCGGACTTGAGGTCGGGCTTCGCGGTGCGGACCTCGTCGGCCGGCGTCCTCACACCGGCCAGGGCGCCTGGGGCGTCGCTGACGAATCACCGTGGCCGGCATCGTCCTCCTCGCCTCGTGGCGATCGGTCGGCCGTCCGGCCCGTGTGACTCCCCCACGCGCGCCCGGCGGCGGTGCGCCGAGCGTCACGTCCACGGCCTATGGCCGCTCCGTTTCTTGAGCGGTCGATCCAGATAGGTTACGGTGAGCGCATGGCACGGACCCGGGAGTTCGACACCGAGGCGGCGGTAAGCCGCGCGATGGAGCTGTTCTGGACGCGCGGCTACGAGGCGACCTCGGTGCGCGACCTGACGGCCCACCTCGGCATCGGACAGGGGTCGCTGTACGCCGCCTTCGGCGACAAGGACGGCCTGTACCGGGCCGCACTCGAGCACTACCGGGCCACACTCGCGGCGGCGGCCCTGCGCAGCCTCGACGAGGGGGCCGACACCCGGTCGGCGATCCGCACGATGCTGGTCGAGCGGATCCGGATCGCCGTCGACCACGGCGGCCGGGGCTGTCTGCTGGTCAACGCCGCCTGTGAACGCCTGCCGGGCGACCCGGCGACCGGCCGCCTCGTACGCGACGTACTGAGCGCGAGCCAGGAAGCACTCACCGCCGCGCTGCGCGCGGCGGCCGAGCGGGGCGAACTCGCGCCGCGGCACGACCCGTACACCCTCGCGGCCTACCTCGTCACCTTCCTCAACGGCCTGCTGGTCTCCTCGAAGATCACTCCGGACGCCCGCGCCCTCGAACCCCTCGTGGAGGTCGCACTGGCGGTCCTCGACTGACGTTTCCCCGCCCACGGTCGACCCCGCGGTCGACTTCTCGACTTCCACCATCCCTTCATGCCCGCAATCCGTATCGTACGATCCAGAAAATACGAGGACGTCATGCCCCCTTCACCGACCCCCGCCACACCCGCGCTCGGCGGCAGCCGCTGGAACACCTTCCCGGCGGCGAGCAGCATGACCGCCCGCGCGTTCTTCACCGGCGCCGAACCTCTGCTGCAAGGCACCATCGACGCCCTCCGGAGCCCCGACTTCGACGTGCTCGGCGCACAGATCCACGCGACCCTAGGCCTCGGCACCCGGGAGACCTCCCTGCCACTGGCCATCGGCCCCGACAGCGCCCGCGCGGCCCGTGAACTGGGCGCGCAGGCCGAGTCCATCGGCCGCGAGCTGGCGTCCTGGACGGCAGCCGCCCTGGACCGGCTGCGCAGCGATCGCACGCCGCCGCCCGCGGGCCCGCTGGTCGTGCGCAGCCACTGCTACGGCCATCTGCTCACCCGCCCCGCGGCCGGGCTGCTGCTGGGCAGCGCCGGCGACTCGGTCGCGATGCAGCTCTACAACGAGTGGCTGCACCAGATCGTCCTGCTGCGCGACGCCCTGCTGCCCTTCGCCAACTGGCGGGAGACGCCGCTGCTGGTCACCGCGACCGGGCTGCGGCACACCGAGCAGGCCCGCGACCGCTTCCTCACCGAACTCCTGGTCCGCCGGATCAGGCACTCCAGCATCGTGGACTTCGCCCGCCACGTCGTCACCGGCGTCTCGGGCGCCAGCGGCTACGGGTTCGACGCCGACGGCGGCACCGTTCTGCCCGCCGTCGTGGACGGACCGCCCCGCACTGCCCCGGCCTACCTGCTGACCTGGCGCCGCGACCCCGCCGCCGCGGGCGGCGCCACATACGTCGCCGAACCACAGGACTACTACACCGCGCCGCGCACCCCGGCCGGACAACTACCGCCCGCGACCGCGGCACCGGGGCCCCTCACCGCCCGTGTCGTCACCGGCCAGGCCGTCGACGGGACCCGTACCGCCCGCATCGAGGTGACCCACGACGGCGCCACCGCCCGCGTCGACCTCGGCCAGGCCCTGCGCGGCCACCGCTTCGCCCGTCGCCGCAGCGCCGCGGACACCCCGGCCGCCGACGGCATCGGCACCCCCGATCCATGGGCCGTGCTGCGGGCGCCCGGACTGGTGTCGGCCGAGGCGGGCGGCATCACCGTGGACGCCACCGGCCAGGCCGACCTCGTCGTGCTCGCCCTGCTCGGCAGGCTCTACCCCGACCACGTCGTCCTGCGCTCCCCCGGCCACGACGGCGCCCCCGCCGGGCCCGGCGGCCTGTTCATCGAAGCGCGCGGCCAGGGCGGCGTCGGGGACCGCGGCGAGCACCCGGCGGGCCCAGAGGTAGTGCGCCGGACGCCGCAG
>NZ_JBEPAP010000008.1:143283-213256 GCF_040298665.1 Streptomyces sp. NPDC001508 | reverse complement strand
ACGTCATGCGACGGCCCCACGTCCGCACCGGCGAGACGAACCAGGGCAAACCACCGGATCACCCAACACGATCAGGCTGCGGAAGAATCGAGGTCGAAGATGGTCGCATTTCACCCGTCGGCCCAGGGGCAGCGATAGGCCCCTGATGGAGTGTCACGCACGCCTGTCCACCGGTTGTCCACCGAAACCCATTGCCTATGCCTGGCTCGACTCTCCCAGGTGAGCAGAAGCCCAGCTCAGAGACTCGGACCGTCTATACAGTCACGGAAACCACACCTCCGACCTACGCATTACGATGCACAGACCGCAGGTGCCTGATTTACCCGAATCCCAAGGTCACCGAAATGATAAAACCCCAGGTCAAAGGCCTGACCTGGGGTTTCCCTTAGAGCCGCTTTCGGGATTCGAACCCGAGACCTACGCATTACGAGTTGTCCGATCTTGGTCCGGGAGCGTCCGTGGACGTCCGCGAAACAGGCTCCATGCCTGTTCAAAGGGGGCGTCTGACCCCGGCGGACAGTGGCGGACGGCGACGGAACGAGCAGCAACCGAGACCACAAGTGAGACCGCCCCTGACCTCGTGGGGCGGCTCGCTCAGCCGCTCCACGCTGACGCGGGGACGTGCCACTCTTGACTCGTAAAACTTGACCCGGGTGAGCGGAAGGGGAAAACGAGTGGCGCAGCAGGCAAGCCCTCGGGGGACTTTCCTGGAGATCGCGGCGGAGGTAAAGGCCCTGGTCGCGAGCGATCCGGAGATGACGAAGCTGCCGACGGTCGCAGACCTCAGGCAACGTCACGGGGTCTCGCGCGGTGTCGTACTCCGAGCGTTCGAGGTTCTTCAGAAGGAAGGCGTTGCCGAGCCCGTACCGGGCGGACGTTGGCGTGTCGTCCGGGCAAGCGAGCAAGCCGACCGCCGACCGCTGGAAGAGCGCATCGCGGACATCGTGACGAAGGACAGGCTCGAAGCAGGGGCAGCGTTCCCCAGTGCTTCCGCCTTGGCGGAGAGGTTCGGGGTCTCACGCCCCACGGTGACCAAGGCGCTCGACAAGTTGGAAGCCGCCGGCGTGCTGGCGAGCGGGGGGCAAGGCAAGGTGCGGACCGTCCGTGCCGTGCCGATTCGAGAGGAGCGTTTGTAGCTTGTCGGAGTTGACGGAGTGGGCCTATCCCCTCGCTGAGTCGCTGCTCGCCAAGCCGCTACCGCGTCGGTGGCGGCACTGTCAGGGCGTTGCCGAACGGGCGCGCGTCATCGCGCCCATCCTCGGGGAGGACGCCGAACTGTTGGAAGCGGCGGCCGTACTGCACGACATCGGGTACTCACCTGACCTCGCCAAGACGGGCTTTCATCCGCTCGACGGGGCACGCTACCTCCGGGACGTGGCCAACGCTGATGAGCGGGTCGTGAACCTGGTCGCGCACCACTCCTGCGCATGGATGGAGGCAGAGGCGCGAAACTTGCGCGACGAGTTGGAGGGCGAGTTCCCCCGCGAGGCCGCGCACCTCAACGACGCCCTCTGCTTCTGCGACATGAACACCACGCCGGACGGTACGCCCACGAACTCCATCGACCGAGTGAACGAGATCACCGGACGGTACGGGCCGGACAGCCTGATCGGGACGTTCATCCGGCGCGCGGAACCCGAAATCCTCGCGAGCACATCGCGCGTGCTCGAACGGGTGGCAGCCGTCAAGCGTCAGCCGACGTAGGGGCTCGGGCGCGTCCGGTCCATCGCGTGTTCGATCCGGAGCCGCATCGTGGGGTGGATGTCGAGCTTGGACAGGTCCGCCGGGGCGACCCAGCGGACCTGTGTCGTCTCGTTGCTCGTGCGCACCTCACCCCCGACCGGGCGGGCGCGGAAGCAGATACTGAACTGCTGACGGACTTCACCGTCGTCGTACTGCATCACGTGACCGGGGTCCGTGTAGATCCCGGACATGTCGACAACTTCAGCCTTGATGCCGGTCTCTTCCCAGACCTCGCGCACCACGGTGTCGCTGATGGACTCCCCCACGTCGTGCCCCCCACCGGGAAGTGCCCAACGTCCGTTGTCGGATCGCTGGATCATCAGCACCTCGCCCACATCGTTCTGCACGAACGCCACGACGGACGGCACGACCGAGTTAGCCGGCGGGGCCTCGGGGTCATGCAGGTAGTCGATACGTCCCATGATCAGGCTCCCGTGATGCTCGCGATGTCGTCGGCTGTGACCTGGCGTGCGTTCTCCCAGGTGTGTTCGATGCTATTCGCGTACGTCTCGAACAGTCCGCTGTCCGACAGGCGACGGAGATGGAACACGGGGGCCATGTAGGCGCCGATGCCGTAGACGTGCGGGTTCACCAGCATCTCGTCATCAGATCGGTAGATCGAGTTGTACAGAGTCGAGTCGTGCAACCGGAAACCGATGTCCGGGTGACTCTTCATGAGCGGCCTGTAGAGCACCAGGGCGTTGCGAATCTTGCCGTCCATGATCTGATGCCCCTCGTCTATGCCGCGCTGCCGGACGGCCGCACAGCCGGGGTTTCCGAGCAGGATGCGTACCTGGACGCCCGCTGCCACCTTCGCTCTGAGAAGATCGTGAAACAGGGGGTCTTCCGACAGGAAGAGGCCGGAGTAGACCAGCACATCAAGGTACTTCTGAGCCCTGCCGTACAGCTCGCGCCAGAGGCCGGAAGGCACCGTGTGCCGGTGCGGGTAGACCGTGCCAATCTCGGCTTTTGTCAGGTCTGTCGCCGTGTCGACCGTACGAGCGTCTTCCCACAACGTCGTGACGTCGACCTTAAGCGCTGCGGCCGTCGCGAACTGGTGGCGCCGGTAGGGCACTTTCCCCTGCGTGATCCAGCGTTCGACCGTCTTCGGGTTGACCTCGATCGCATCAGCCAGTGTCTGAACCGTCATGTTCCGGGCTAACAGGGCGGATCGCAAACGTTCGTTGGGCATCTGCACCCCCGGTGGGACGTCTAGGGACTTCTCGACGGTAGCCAGAACTCCCCGAAGTGTCCACGCATGGGGTGACCAACTCCCCTGACCTGCGGCGATTCTGATGGTGCGCCAAGAAGTTCCGGCGTGAAACCAAGAAGTTCTGCGGCCCTACTTGACGCACCCCCATGCAGTACCTGTAAAACAGGTACTGCACCGACTGAGAGGCCCAGAAGGGCTTCATCAGCCGCAAGCGACAACTCCACAGCGTGATCCGCCACAGATGTGACGGCCGTGACCATGCCGGCCGAGGTGAGCGGAGACCAGTCGGTCATCTCCCGTCAGGGACACGCGCCGACTCAAAAGAACGGATCTGCCCAAGGGCACGCACGCCGCGCGAAGAGACCGAGATTGCGATTCCTCGGAAGAGCGGGACTGAGGCACAGATCCATATCGCGCAGTACGGGTCGTCACCTCCCGCAAAAGGTGTCCGGCGCGGCTCAGGCCCGCGCACCTCTACTTCCGCCGCTTCTGAGCTGCGGCCGGTTGCCTCCGCTGCTCGTCTCGTACGAGCAGCGCTGAGGGGAGCCGGAAGGGTTCCACACAAGAGCGGTCCCTCGGGGGGGCAACCCGGGGGACCGCATACAGACACCTGTGCTGGAGGCATCTGTAGTGCTGAGTCTGACAGATCAGGAGCGCGACGAGTTGTCGCGGAAGAACGCTGAGCAGAACAAGCGCAGCGAGGACAACGCCCGTGCGCGGGGTGGTCGTTGATGGCCGACACCGAGCACGGGAAGACCAAGCCGCCGCTTCCCGTCCGTCCCCCTCGCCCGCACCCGCACGCGGCCGGTCGCCCGGCCGCGGGAGCTCCCGCGGGGGTGCGCTGATGGGGACCGATCCGGCGGCATGGCACCTGCAAGCCCACGCCGACGCGTCGGCCGCCGACCTCGGCCGACAGGACCCTGCGCCGACCGAGGCTGAGCTGGCCTGGCAGCAGCAGGAGATCCGCACCGCCTACGAGGACGCTGCCCACCTGACCGAACAGCCCCGGTAACACCCACCACCTACAGCCCCGGCAACCAGCCGCGAGGGCGCCCGCTCGAACCGGGCCCGGGGCACGCACCGCACACACCGCCAACCCGAAGGGAAATCGCAATGGGCTTCTTCAGCCGCAACCCCAAGATCTCTGCCCTGGAGACCGAGGTCGCGAACGCCCGCGACGAGCAGAAGGCATACGAGCGCGATCAGAGGCTCTCCGGTTATGACCAGAGCAACGGCATCCGGATCCAGCAGGAGCGGATCGACCGGGCCCTCGACGAACTGCGCACCGAGCAGGAGATCGAGAAGTACCGGGCCAAGGACTGACCACAGCCCACAGCCTGAACGGCCAGCCCCGGCATCCAGCCGTGAAGGGCGCCCGCTCGAACCGGGCCCGGGGCACCGGCCGTCATCGCACGGCCCGCCGCACCGCATGCATGCGGCTTCCACCATCAACGGCGCGCGGCTCCCGGGGTGCCACCCGGGAGCCGCTGTCGGGCCGTTCCACCGTGAGAGGAACCACGACCCGTGGAGCACATCGTCACTGTTCAGGACGCTGTTACCGCGTTCGCCGACTGGATCGAGCCGACGAACGCCGAGCTGGACGCGATCGAGCGGGAGATGCCGGTCATCCTGGCCGGCGTCGACCTGTTGGACGCGCAGATCATCACCATGGACCGCACCCCGACCGAGCTGGACACCCGTCGGATCCGCCGTGCTCTGGCGCGGGTGCTGGCCGAGCGGCGCACGCTGGCCAACCGCACCGCCGGCAACGTCGCGTCGGACGGTGCGGCGTGAACGACGACACCCGCGAGTTCCTGGCCGCCGTCCTGGAGGCCATCAACATTCCCGCACCGGCCACCTTCGGCGACCTCGAAGCGTTCCAGCTCCTGCTGGAAGACCGTGTGCTGGATGCGGTCGTTGCCCTGACCGGCGCGTTGGGCGAGCCGCCGACCGCCGACTGGGGACTGGGCTGGCACACCGATTACCTGCGTAAGCAGCTCGCGAAGAAGCCGCCGACCACCTACCGCCACTACGACGCGGACGGGGGTGCGGGATGAGCGCGACGCTCGACTACCGCGCCGAAGCGCGGGCGGACCGGGCGGCGCAGGCAGAGCAGCGCCGGTTGGACGCTGCGGCTGCTGAGCAGCGTCGGCAGGAGCGGCAGCGTGCTGAGGATGCGCGGGCCGACCGGCTCGCGCAGCAGCGGTCCGCCGACAGGGACCGCCGCCGGGCCGACCGTGCCCAACGGCGCGGGCAGGCGCTGGCCCCGCAGAACGTCTACCGGACCGGGACCCTGGCCCTGGTGGTCGCTTCGGGTCTGGCGTCGCTGCCGGCGCAGGTGCTCCACTTCGTGGACATCTCCCCGATGCTGCTGCCGCTGCCGCTCGCCCTGGAGGGCGCGGCGTGGGTGATGGCCGCGGGGGTGGCGTTCGCCGACTCCCGGAACCTGGCGGCGCGGGTGCGGTGGCTGCTGCGCCTGTTCGTCGTGGCGGCGGCCGGATTCGCCGCGTCCGTCAACTACGGCTATGGCACCAGCCTTCCCGGCCTGAGTGCTGCCGAGCAGTCGACCGCCGGAATCGGTCT
Organism: Streptomyces sp. NPDC001508; assembly: GCF_040298665.1. Classification (NCBI taxonomy): domain Bacteria; kingdom Bacillati; phylum Actinomycetota; class Actinomycetes; order Kitasatosporales; family Streptomycetaceae; genus Streptomyces; species Streptomyces sp. NPDC001508. Next base: position 207,717 of record NZ_JBEPAP010000008.1, on the reverse strand, counting down.
GGCAGCGGTCACCCTGCTGGGACCGCTGCTGTTCGAGATCCGGCAGTGGGTGTGCACGCTCGCCGCCTCCGAGGACGACACTCCCGAGGCGCGGAAGATGCGCCGGCACACCCGACTGCGCCGCCGCCACCACCGGGCCGTGGCCCGTACCGCCGACCGACTCCTGTCCGCCGCCCCCTTCGGCACCCTCCCGACCGAGGAGGCATGGGCGCAGGCATGGGCGATCGAGACGGGGGCCGACTGCCCCGGCATGACCCCCCAACTCCACCGCCGCGCGGTGAAGTCGGCCGCCACCCTCGAAGCCGCCCTCACCCCCGACCCGGAAACCGGCCGGAAACGCAAGAAAATGACCAGGAACGGGGCGGAACGGTCTACGGCTGACCTGCCCGAACCGGCATCGGCGCCCACCGCGCCGGTCCGGCTGGTACTGCCCGCCCCGCTGCCGGTCGACCTGGGCAAGTCCAGCGCCCTGGCCAAGCCGGTCCGGGCCGTTCCTGCTCCGGTCGGGTCGGCTGTGCGCCGGGCGGTGGCCGCTGAGTCGACCCGACCCCGCCGGGCAACGGGTCGGGTCCCCGAGGCTGCCCGGCCGACCCGACCCAAGCGCACCCCGGAAGACCTGCTGAACGAGGCGAAAACGGCGACGGCCGACTGGCCGGACAACCGGATCACGGCCGAAGGGCTGCGCCGGGAACTCCACGTGTCCCAGGCGAACGCCCGCCTGCTGCGCGACGCCCTGCTCGCTGAGCGGGCCGCCTGATGTCCGCCGCATGGGGCAAGTGCTTCGACCCGGCCGGCGCCCGCTACGGCGTCCCCACCTACCCGTGGCGCCTGGCGCCGGACGGGCTGGCGACCCGTCGGCAGTTACGGGCCAAGGGGCTGCGTCCGGGAGGTCAGCCGATAGCGGCGCAGGTCATGCGGATCAACCGCCGTACCGGTACGCCGCGGGTCAGCTACCTGTACCGGGTCGACCGGGCGCTGCCGGTCCGGCCGATGACGTCGCGGAAGTGGGGCGCGCTCGCCCTGGCGATGCTCGCCCGCCGCACCTGCCCGAAGTGCCGCATCACCTACAGCTACTGCATGCCCCGCTCCCTCGGCATGTGCGTGCTGTGCGCCTTCCCCGACCAGCCCCCGAATCCGTAAGGAGCACCTGACCATGGGCAAGCCCGACACGCGTCGCCTGGACAAGGCGATCCGGGAGACCACGCGCAAGCTGGAAGCGGTCCACAACCGGGAGCTGTGGCCCCTGAACGGTCGCGAGCGCCGTGCCGTCCTCGCCGCGTTGGCGGGCGGTTCGTACCGGATCGTCAAGGGCCGCAGCACCGGCAGTGCGGAACAGCGGATCGATGCGGCATGGAGTGCTGCCCAGACCCGGCTGACTGCCGAGATCACCGCGTTGCAGAGCGAGCGGGCCCGGATCGTGACCGAGAACGCCAAGGCCAAGGCCACCAAGAAGTCCTCCGGGTGGTGGTGAGCATGGACGCTCGTTGCCCCGCCGCCCACCCGGACGACCCGACTCCCTGTGACGGCCCGGTCGTCGTGACCGTGCTGGACGCCCACAACGCCGGCGCCGACGGGTGCGAGCACCACGCCGCCCGCCTGCTCGCATCCCTCCACCGGGGCCGCGTCTACCCCCTGCCCGGCGCTGCGGCCGGCGCCGCCATCCGCGTGTTCAAGGCCGCGGACACCATCCGCCCGTTCTGCTGGATCGACGGCCCGCGTACCGACCCGTCCCAGCTCAGCCACGCCGAGATGCGCGCCCTGCGCAACCACTGACCGCCACGGACCCCGCCCGCACCGCCACCGGGCGGGGTTTCTTCCCCTTCTCAACTTCCCGCCCCGTCGGGGCAGTCAGGAGTCTTCCCGCTATGAGCGGCACTGTCGTTCACCTGCACAAGAACACCGACCCCCCGGCCGGCGCGGATGCGCCGACCGTGCTCACCGTCGTCCCCGACCCGCCGCCGGCACCGGTCGCACCGCTGTGGGTGCGCTCCGGACGCGCCATCAAGACCGCGGTCACCCATGAGGCGACCCGGACCGGTGCCCGCGTGGTCGCCCGGCACACCCTCTACGTGGCCGGCGGGGCCCGGATCGTCGCCAAGCGCACGTGGGACGGACGGACCGCCGCCCGCTACGAACGCATGCTGCGGACCGCGGAAGCCGCCGGGAACCACGAGGCCGCTGCGGAGTGGGAGGAACGCGGGCAGCGTTACCGCGAGGCACGCCACCGCCGCCGCATGGAGCTGCTGCACTCCCCGCTCGATGCCGCCAAGGGCGCGGCTATCAGCGCCGGTATGGGTATCGGCGGGCTGGTCCTGCTCGGTATCGCCATGGCGACAGCCACCAAGGACGCCACCGAAGTCGTCACCCCCCTGATGGCGGTCATCAAGTTCATCAACCTGATGATCACGATTGCCCAAGTGGTGTGGGGACCGGCCCTGACGATCGGCCCGTTCCTCGCCCTGCTCGCCCTCTGGTCGGTCGGCAGCAAGCAGCAAGCCGCCCCGAACTGGGCGCTGCCCGCGAACGCCCGGTCGGGCGAGGGTGAGCCCATCACTCCGTCGATCGTGGTCAAGGCCCTGCGTGACCTGGGGGTTCCCGCGCTGCGCAACGCCATCAAGGAGATGGGCGACGCCGGCGCGAGCATGCTCGGGCCGATCCGGATCGCCGGATGCGGTGTGGAAGTCGACGTCACCCTGCCGTCCGGGGTCTCCACGAACGAGGTGCAGAACAAGCGGCGCAAGCTCGCTGAGAACCTGACCCGGCACGAGCACGAGGTGTTCATCACGATCCCCGAGGCGGCCCGCACGGTCCGGTTGTGGATCGCGGATTCGGGGGCGCTGGATGAGCCGATCGGCCCGTCTCCGCTGGTCACCGACGACACGATGACCGCCGACTACACCAAGGGCAAGGCGCCGTGGGGGCAGGACCTGCGCGGGGACGCCGCAGCGCTGAGCGTGTATCAGCGTCACCTGCTCATCACCGGGTTGTCGAACCAGGGCAAGACCGCCGCGCTGCGGGCGCTGGCGTTGTGGCTGGCGCTGGACCGGTCGGTCGAGTTCTGGATGGGCGACCTGAAGGGCGTGGGCGACTGGGCCATGTTTGACGGGCTCGCCACCAAGCTCATCCAGGGTCCGACCGACGACCACGTCATCCAGGTCACCGAGATGGTCGAGGACGCGGTGGAGGAGATGAACCGCCGTATCCAGGCGCCGCCCGGCACGGTGTTCCCGCCGCTGATCGTGATCGTGGATGAGGCGCAGGTCGCGTTCATGTGCCCGGTCAAGGACGAGGACAAGCGCCCGTACGGCGGGTCGTCGTCCACGTCCCGGTACTTCATGGCCGCCCGGAAGATCCACAACCAGGGCCGTGCTGTGAACGTGCTGCTGTGGCAGGGCACCCAGGACCCCACCGACCAGAACCTTCCCAAGCTGGTCCGCGAGGGCGCGCATACGCGTGCGTCGCTCGCTCTGGGTACGGAGTCGCAGGCCCGGATGGCGCTGGGGGACAAGGCCGTGGACGGTGGCGCGGCCCCGAACCTGCTGCGCCCGGGGCTGGACCAGGGGACCCTGGTCGTTGCCTCCGACGGGATCGAGATCCCCAAGGGGCAGTCGTCCATCACGGTGCGCACGCACTACATCAGCACCGACGACGCGAAGGAGATCGCCGCCCGCGCCAAGGCCATGCGGGACGGGGTGACCACTCTGCACGTCATCGAGCGGGGCGAGGAACACGACCCGCTCGCCGACATCGCCGCAGTCGTCGGCGACGCGCCCCGCGTGCGGACCAAGGACGTCCTGGCATGGCTCGCCACGCGCAACGGCGACGCCTACGGCGACTGGTCGTTCATCGATCTCAAGCGCGTCCTGGACGACGCCGGCGCGGAGCCGTACAAGTCCGACGGCGTCATGGTCGTCGCCCGCGACCGGGTTGCCCGCGCCCTCGCCAACCGCGACAACCAGGATTCCGCTTCCGCTTCCGAGTGACAGGGAGGCGACCCCCGGCGGGTCAGGGAGGCAGGGAGAACTCCCTGACCGGCTCCCTGACCCGCCTCCCTGGCCTTGACCTGCAAATTTGATCGTTCAGGGAGTCAGGGAGGCACCCCAGGCCAGAGCCCTGAAACCCCCCTCTCAGCGCCCCCGTAGGGGGGTGCCTCAGCCTCCCTGAACCCTGTTCGGAAGGGATTCCGCATGTTCCCCGACCACACCCGCCACGCCCCCGCCGCCGGGGCCGTGGAAGTCCACCAGCCCACCCCTATCACCCCCGCCGCCGTCCCGGCGCCGGTCGTCCCTGTCCAGCCGCACACGGTCCCGGCGGTCGCCAGTGTGGTCCTGCCGGACGGACGGGTCGTCACCGGCTACGCCATCCCGGCAGCACAGCCCGAACCGGTCGTCACCAAGCCGGCCGTCTCCCGCGCCGCGGTGAACGTCGCTCTCGGGGGCGTGGGGTTCCTCGCCGTGTGCGGCGGCCTGCTCCTGCTCACCTCGTTCATCGCCGCCCTCACCGCGCTGATCAGCCAGCTCATCATCCTCGCCGCCGTCATCTTCGGCGGCTGGATCGCCATCCAGGTCTTCACCGCACGCGGCCACCGTGACGCCGGTACCACGGTCACCATCCGCAAAGCGATCTTTAAGCGCAACCACTTCCACGGCTGACAGGAGACCAACCCCTATGCCCCGACTCCGCATCCACGTCGACGGCTGGACACACCGCGCACTGGTCCTCACCGACACCCCCGACCCCGACTGCCCCACCTGTCAGGGCGAGGGCGGCCACGCGTACGACTACGGCGACCACAACGGCGAATACGCCGGCACCGAATGGGAGCCCTGCGGCTGCTGGAACGAAAACCGCCGCTGGACCCTACTCCCCCTCCCGCGCCGCCCCGGATGGCTGCGCCGCCGCAACACCGGCCGTGACCCGTGGGGGCCCGGCGGCTACAGCAACGAACCGCCCTTCTAGCTACGCCAAGGGCGGCCCCCACCATCTCGCCAAAGATCCGGGGCCGCCCTTGCCAGCCAGCATCCATCGAAGGAACTGGAGATCTCCCAGCATGACGCAACCCACCGACATCCGGCGAGTGCCCGGCTCGCCACCGACGATCCTCGCCCTGTGCGCCGGCTACGGCGGACTGGAAGCCGCCATCCGGGCCCGCATCGGCGGCCAGGTCGCCGCCTACGCCGAGAACGACCCGCACGCCGCGACCGTGTTCGCCGCACGCCACCCCGGCGTGCCCAACCTCGGGGACATCCGCAACGTCGACTGGGACCAGGTCCGCGACCTCTACGCGCCGGACGTCATCGGCGCCGGCTTCCCCTGCCGCAACACCTCCAACGCCGGACAAAGGGACGGGATCAATGGCCAGTGGTCGCGGGTCTGGAAGAATGTCGCTGAGGCTGTGGGCCACATTCGACCGCGCCTCGTCTTCCTGGAAAACGTGGCGGCGCTCCGCTCGCGGGGGCTGGATGTCGTCGCCGCGGACCTGGCCGCGATCGGGTATGACGTCCGGTGGACATGCCTACGAGCTGGTGACCCCGAAATCGGCGCCCCGCACCCGCGGGACCGGTGGTTCGCAGTTGCCCATCCCGCTGATGCCGACCCCCACCACCTCGGACGGCACTGGCGGCCCCGGCACCTCGCCGAACCGCAAGGGCGGGATGAACCTGCGCACTGCGGTCACGAAGCTGCCCGCACCACCGGCGAAGGAGTGAAGCTGCTGCCGACGCCGGCAGCGCGGGACTGGAAGTCGGGGGCGTCGAACCTGCTCGGCAAAAACGCCCGCCCGCTCAACGAGTTCGTCGTGAACCTGCTGCCCACGCCCAAGGCATCGGACGGTCCGCACGGCGGTCCCAACCAGCGCGACACGTCCGGCCGCTACTACCTGCCCGGCCAGGCCGTGCGGCTCGATGACCGGTGGGTGGCCAGTGACGGCACCGACTACGGCCCGGCCATCCGCCGGTGGGAGCACGTCACCGGCCGGCCGGCACCCTGCCCGACCGAACCCGGCACCCGCGGAAACCGGCGCCTGTCACCGGCATTCGCCGAATGGATGATGGGCCTGCCCGCCGGCTGGGTCACCGCCGTACCCGGCATCCCCCGCAAGAACCAACTCATGATCATCGGAAACGGCGTCGTGCCCCGCCAGGCACACCACGCCTACGGCCTCTTACTGGGCGCCTCCCTGGCCACACCGGCTCTGGAGGTGGCGGCATGAGCGAGCATCTGCGCACGGCTCTGCGTCTGGCGGCCGATGGCCTGCCCGTGCTGCCCCTGCGGCAGGGGAAGCTGCCGTTCGGGAACTGCCCGGCCTGCGCGCACAACGCGTGCGGGGGCCGGCCGAACATGAAGACCCCCGGACCCTGCGCCTGCCCGCAGCCGTGCCACGGCTGGGCCGCCGCCACCACCGACCCCCATGTCCTCACCTCCCCCGGGTGGGCGCCGGCGTGGCGGCACGCGGCGACGGTCGCCTACCACCCTGGCGGCGCCGGCGTGACCGTGGTCGACCTGGACGACCCCGCCGCCATCGCATGGGCCCGCGAGATCCTGCCCGCCACCCGGACCGTGACCACCACCCGGGGCGAGCACTGGATCTACCAGGGCACCATGCCGTCATCGAACGCCGTCCGCCCCGGCGTCGACATCAAGTCCCTTATGCAGTACGCCCGTTGGCTCGGCCCCGGCAACGGCGCCACCGTCGCTCTCCCGGACACTGTCCGCGCCCTGGCAGTAAAGGAGCCGTCCCCCGCCCGCAGGGCGCCACAGACGCTCACAGTGCCTCTGAGGGGCGGTCAGGGCGAGTGCCCGCACCGCACACCCGCGTTCCTGGAACGGGGGGTTGCCATGGCCGTGCAGCGCATCAGTGAGGCTTCCAGCGCGGTGCACGCGACCGTGTACCGGACGTTCCTCGCGGTGCTGTCCCGGCACGGCCGGTGCGGGTGCCTCACCGACGCCCACGTGAACCGGCTGTTCACCGCCGCGCAGGCCAAGGGCGAAACCGCCAGGCACTGCACCGACGCGTGGACCAACGCCCGCACCGCACTGGGGATGTAGCCATGTCCGAGGACGAGAAGACTCCGGCCCGTCAGATCATCACCGACTACGCACAAGCGCACTTCCGGTACTTCCGCACCATCGACGGCACCGTGTACGCGCAGAAGAACGGCCACCCCGTCGCCCGGCCCATCCGCTCCCAGGGCACGACCGGCAGCCACCGGCAGGAACTCATGGTCGGCCTCTTCAAGGACGGCATCGGCGTGTTCAACGGCACGGCACTCAAGGAGGCACTCGACTTGATCGAAGCACTCGCCCTGACCGAGGACGTACAGCCCACCCACATCCGCGTGGCGCCCGGGTTCAACGGCGCGACATGGCTCGACTTGGGCCGCACCGACGGGCAGTCCGTCCGTATCCACCCCACCGGATGGGACATCCTCACCCCCGACCCGCAGGAAGTCTGCTGGCGGCGCACCCAGCTCACCGGCGAACTCCCCCTGCCCGCCAAGGACACCAACGGCAAGGGCATCGACCTCCTGCTCCGCCTGTGCAACTTCGCGAGCGCCGAGACTGAGTGCCTGGCCATCGCCTGGCTCATCGGCTGCCTGGAGCCGTCCGTGCCCGTCCCCGCACCGTTCCTCACCGGCCCGCAGGGGGCGGGCAAGTCCACCGGCGGCCGAATGCTCGTGCGGATCATCGAAGGGATGAGCGGCGACCTGCGCCGCGCGCCGAAGGACGAAGAGAACATGATCACGGCCGTCGCCGCCGGATGGGTCACCGCCCTGGACAACCTCTCCCACCTGCCCCCGGACCTGTCCGACCTCATGTGCTGCATCGTCACCGGCGCCGAGAGCATCAAGCGTGCACTCTTCACCGACGGCGACGTCGTTCGCTCCCGATACCGGCGCCCCATGCTCCTGACCGGAATCGACGTCGGCGTCATCCGCCCCGACCTCGCCGAACGCCTCCTCCCGCTCCGTCTCGTGCGGCCCCGGGTGCGGCGCACCGAGGCGGAGCTGTGGGCCGAGTACGCGGAGGTGCTGCCCGTCGTTCTCGGCTCGCTCCTGGACCTGACGGTCAAGGTCCGTGCGGTCGAGGCGGAGACCCCCACCGATCTGCGGATGGCGGACTTCGCCCACCTGTGCGCGCAGCTCGATGCGGCTACCGGCTTCGGCTCGCTGGCCGCGTACCGGGCCAGCCTCGATGACCTCAACGACGACGTCATTGAAGGAGATCTGCTGGCTCAGACGGTTCTGCAGTACGCCGCCGGGCTCGACGCGGGCGCGGAAGTCCGTATGACGTCATCGGAGTGGCTGCACTGCCTCACCAGCCTCTACAGCGGCGAGGAGTGCCGTCCCCTGCCCAAGGGCTGGCCCACCACCGGCAAGGTTCTCTCCGACCGGCTCAAGCGGCTACAGCCGACCCTCGCCGCACGCGGTGTCCTCATCGACTGGGGCCGCACCCGCTCCGCCCGCTACATCGAGATGACCCGCCCCGCCGGTCCGCCCCCGCACGAGCAGGAAGCGGCGTTCTGACCTGCGCCACCACGGCGCTGCACCGAACAAGCAAGAGGAGCACCCCCGGCCCAGCGTGCTCCTCTTGCTGTTCCGGCGGCGGCCGCCGTTGCACAAGACGCGCCGCGCAGCGGCTCCTTCTTCACGTCCTGAGCCGCGCACCACCACAGACACCACCCCTTCTCTTTCCTAAGAGAAGAGACACTACGTCACCCACGTCACCAGCCACACGAAACCGATCCCTGACCAGCGGCTACAACGATGACGCACGACGGCCAAACCTGCGTCATCCCGCGTCACCCGTGTCACACGTGACAGAGCCCCGCCCCCACCTGTGACACGCCCCAAGCCGCCCGCGTCACCACATAAACACAGGTCAGACCCGCAAATGACGTGCGTGACGCGATGACGCAGAAATCCCCACCTCGGACACACGCAGCCTCCTGAGAAGCCCCCAAGAGCGCCTGAGGAGTACGCCCCGATGAGTACCCCCGTACTGGCCCACACCCAGTTGCTCTACACCCCGGAGGAAGCCGCCAAGGTTCTCCGCCTCGGCCGTTCCACCGTGTACGAGCTGATGGCCACCGGCGACCTCAAGTACGTCAAACGCGGCCGATCCCGCCGCATCCGCTGGGACGTACTTGAGGCATACGCGAACAGCCTCGAACTGCTGCCCAACTGAACAAGTCCACCCCTAGGCCGCCCCGGACCCCTGCTCCGGGGCGGCTTCCTGCATGGAGGAGTGCATTGAGCACCCGCAACCCCAACATGGAGTCGTCCATCTATCTGGGCAATGACGGCTGGTGGCACGGCCGCGTGACCATGGGCGTCAAGGACGACGGCAGTCCCGACCGGCGCCATCGTCGTGCTCGGACGGAAGCCGAAGTGAAGCGCAAGGTCCGCGAGTTGGAGGATCTACGCGACAAGGGACGCGCGCCCAAGGCCGGTCGCAAGCCGACCGTAGAGAAGTGGATGAACACCTATCTCACCGACATTGCGTCCCTGAAGCTCAAGCCTCGCTCCCTGGACGACTACTGGTCCAAGACCAGGAACGACATCATCCCGGGTATCGGCAAACACCGACTCGACAAGCTCCAGCCGGAGCACTTGGAGCGGATGTACCGCGCCATGCTCGACGAGGGACACGCGCCGTCCCATGTCCTCAAGGTGCACCGCATCCTGTCGCGTGCTCTGAAGATCGCCCACCGTCGCCGCCTGGTAGTTGAGAACGTGGCGACACTCGTAGACCCTCCGACCGTTGACGAGACCGAGGCGAACCCGTTCACAAGCGAAGAAGCCAAAGCGTTCCTGGAGGCTGCGGCCAAGCGCCCCACCTTCATGCGCTGGTGCGTCGGCGTCGGCATGGGCTTCCGGCAGGGCGAGACCCTTGGCCTCAGGTGGCCGTACGTCGATTTCGAGAACGAGCTGTTCCGCCCTCAGTGGCAGCTTCAACGGCTCACGTGGCGGCATGGGTGCAAGAACCCTCAGGCATGCGGTGCGAGGTTCCACCGGTTCGAGCCGTGCCCAGACGGCTGCACCACCCACAAGGGCTACAAGCGCGGCTGTCCGAAGCCGTGCCCGGAGGGCTGCACGGGGCATGCCCGTGCCTGCCCCGACCGGAAAGACGGTGGATTGGTCTTCACCCGCCCCAAGACCAAGAAGAGCCGGAATGCCGTGCCGATCCCGCCGCCGTTCATCCCCTACCTGCGCGAGCACAAGGCGCAGCAGGAAGAGGTCCGCGCCGAAGCGGGGGACGGGTGGGAGGATCACAAGCTGGTCTTCTGCCGTTCGGACGGGCGGCCCCTCGATCCTCGTCAGGACTGGGAGGAATTCAAAGAACTCCTGGCGGAAGCCGGGATCGATGACCGCCGTCTGTACGACGGCAGTCGCCACACCGCCGGCACGATCCTGAACGAACTCGGGGTCGACATGCCCACGATCATGGAGATCCTGCGGCATACCCAGATCAGTCAGACCCGGCGGTATGTCCAGGGTCGGTCGCATCTCTCGAAGGACGCGATGCGCCGCATGGGGGACCACTTCATGCCCCGCCCGACCAGTGCGGACCCCGTGCCGGAACCTCCATCTGAGACCAGAACTGAGACCGCCGATAGTCGCGCGGCCCGCGCCAAGCGTCGTCGTCGCGTCCGCTGAACGAAAAAGCCCAGCTCGGAGGCTGTCTGAGCTAGGCTTCGGTGGAGCCGCTTTCGGGATTCGAACCCGAGACCTACGCATTACGAGTGCGTTGCTCTGGCCATCTGAGCTAAAGCGGCATGCTGCCCGCAACTAGGGTGCGATCGGCAACGTCGGTAAGTCTACACAGTTTCCGAGGGTGCTTCGTACACGCCCCGGAGAGGCGGCCTCCGGGGCGTGCGGCGGGCTATGAGCAGCGTTTTCCGTTGGCCGGAGGGGTTCCCTCCAGCAGGTAGGCGTTGATCGCGGAGTCGATGCAGGCGCTGCCGCGGCCGTAGGCGGTGTGGCCGTCGCCGGCGTAGGTGAGCAGGCGGGCGGAGGAGAGCTGGTGGGCGAGTGACTTGGCCCAGGGGTACGGCGTCGCCGGGTCGCGGGTGGTGCCCACCACCACGATCGGGTCCGCGCCCTCGGCCTCGATGCGGTGCGGCTCGCCCGTGGCCCGCACCGGCCAGTACGCGCAGTTCAGGGACGTCCAGGCGAGGCCCTTGCCGAAGACGGGGGATGCCTTCTCAAAGGCCGGGAGCTCCTTCTCGACCTGCTCGGGGTTGTCGAAGGCGGGCGGGAGGTCGAGGCAGTTCACGGCGGCGTTGGCGAACATCAGGTTTGTGTACTGGCCGTCGCCGTCACGCTCGTAGTAGCTGTCCGAGAGCGCCAGCAGGCCGGCTCCGTCATTGTTCTTCATCGCCGAGGTGAGCGCTTCGCGCAGCCGCGTCCAGGCCGCCTCGTCGTACATGGCGGCGATCACCCCGGTGGTGGCGAGGGCCTCGCCGAGCCTGCGGCCGTCCGTGTCGCCGGCCGGGACCGGGTGCGCGTCCAGCTTGCGGAAGAAGGCGGCGAGGTGGTCACCGACCTGGGCCGGGGGCGTGCCCTTGCCGCCGAGCGGGCAGTCGGCATGCCGGACGCAGTCCTTCGCGAACGCCTGGAACGCGGTCTCGAAGCCCCTCGTCTGCTCCAGGTTCAGCTGCCGCGCGGACAGCGACGGGTCCATCGCGCCGTCCAGGACGAGCCGGCCCGCCCGTCCCGGGAACAGCCCGGCGTACGTCGCGCCGAGGAGGGTTCCGTAGGACGCGCCCACGTAGTTCAGCTTCCGGTCTCCGAGCACCGCCCGCAGGATGTCCATGTCCCGGGCGGCTTCCACCGTGGACACATGGCGCAGCAGCCGCGACGAGCGGGCCCCGCAGCGCTCCGCGAACTTCTTGTACCGCTCGACCAGCGCGTCTGTCTCCTTGCGGTCGTCGGGCGTGGTGTCCGTCTGCGTGTACGCGTCCATCTGCCGCCCGTCCAGGCACTCGACGGGCTCGCTGCGGGCGACGCCGCGCGGGTCCATCGACACCATGTCGTAGCGGGCACGGACCTCGGCCGGGTAGCCGATGCCGGCGAACTGCTGGAGGTAGCCGACCGCGGAGCCGCCCGGGCCGCCCGGGTTGACGAGGAGCGAGCCGAGCGGCCTGCCCTTGCCGGTGGCCTTCTTGCGGGCGACGGCGAGCCGTACGTCGCCCGCGTCGGGCTTGGCGTAGTCGAGCGGCGCCTTCAGCGTCGCGCACTGGAAGCCCTCGACGCCGCAGTCGCGCCAGGCGAGCTTCTGCCCGTAGTACGGCGCGAGCGCGGGCGGTGTCGAACTCGGCAGCGGGGCCAGCGCGGGCTGTGCCGCTTCACTGGTCGCCGTCATCGAGCCGCCGGCGGAGCACGCGGTGAGGAGCAGCGCGGCCGCCGTGAGGGCGGTGGCCAGGGCGCGGGCCGTGACCTTGGTCGGGCGGGGGGTTCGCCTGGTGTGCATCAACTGAGCGTAACGCTGAGCGACGTACCGGACGCGATGCGTGCTCTTCATGGCTCTTACGGGTGATGACGTCAACGATGCGATGGCCTGACCCCTGGACGAGTGAGCGGCGAGTCCGCGACCGGCGGCCGGGGTCAGCCCGCTCTCAGTGCCATCGTCATCGCCTCCACCGCGAGCAGCGGCGCCACATTGCGGTCCAGAGCCTCCCGGCACGCGGAGATCGCCTCGATGCGGCGCAGTGTCGCCTCCGGTGAACTGGCGTGCGCCACCCGCTCCACCGCCTCCTCGGCGTCCGTGCTGGCCATCGCCACGCGGGAGCCGAACTGGAGGGCGAGCACATCGCGGTAGAAACCGGTGAGGTCGCCGAGGGCGACATCGAGGCTGTCACGCTGCGTCCGGGTTCTGCGCCGCTTCTGCATGTCCTCCAGGTCCTTGATCACGCCCGCCGTGCCGCGCGGCAGCCGTCCGCCCTGGGCCGCGCCCAGCGCCGCCTTCAGCTCCTCCGTCTCCTTGCCGTCCGTCTCCTCGGCGAGTTGCTTGGCGTCCTCGGCCGCCGCGTCGACCAGTTGCTGGGCCGCCTTGAGGCAGTTGCCGACCTCGTCGAGGCGGAGCGGCAGCTTCAGCACGGAGGCGCGGCGCTCCCGCGCGGCCGGATCGGTGGCCAGCCGGCGGGCCCGGTCGACATGGCCCTGAGTGGCGCGGGCCGCCGCGGCGGCCACGTCCGGCTCGATGCCCTCGCGGCGGACGAGCATGTCGGCGACGGCGTCCACCGACGGTGTGCGCAGGTTGAGGTGGCGGCAGCGGGAGCGGATGGTGGGCAGCACATCCTCGATGGAGGGCGCGCACAGCAGCCAGACCGTGCGGGGCGCGGGCTCCTCCACGGCTTTGAGTACGGCGTTGGCCGACTTCTCGTTCAGCCGCTCGGCGTCCTCGACGAGGATCACCTGCCAGCGGCCGTTCGCCGGTGCCGTGAAGGACTTGCGGACGGTGTCCCGCATGTCCTTGACGAGGATCTCGTTGCCGACCGCGGCGACCGTGGACACGTCCGCGTGGGTGCCGATCAGCGCTGTGTGACAGCCGTCGCAGAACCCGCAGCCGGGGGCGCCGCCGAGCGCGCGGTCGGGGCTCACGCACTGCAGGGCCGCGGCGAAGGCCCGCGCCGCCTGGTTGCGGCCCGCGCCGGGCGGGCCGGTGAACAGCCACGCGTGCGTCATCCTGGACGCCTCCGGCGGCGGCGCGTCCGTGGCGGCGGCGGTGACGAGGGCGTCGGCGTCCCGGGCTGCCGCGTCGAGCAGCTCGCTCACCTTCTCCTGCCCGACGAGGTCGTCCCACACGGTCATGGGTCACTCCGCCCTTCCCTCACGTTCCGCATTCGGAATCCATTGTGCGGGTGCCCACTGACAACGGGTCGCCGACCGCCTTCGCCGACCGTATGCGCGGGCCGTATGCGCCAGCCACATTCGGTGACCACATTCGTGAACCGCATTCGGTGAACCGCATTCGGCGACGGCATCCTGCGGCCGGCATCCTGCAGCTGGCCGGTCGCGGCAGAACGCGTACCAAGTACACGCCCAGTACACGCCCACGCGGCCGGCGCCGCGGGGCGGTCAGCCGCGCCGCCCCCGGTCCCGCCGGTCCCGGTTCTCGTCGTACTCATCGGCCTCGTAGGACCCGAGCAGTTCGTCCGCCAGGGACGGCAGGTGGTCCAGCGGTGTCTCCTCGGCCCAGTCGGGCCGCGGGCGGCGCCGGGCCGCGCCGCCGGACTCGGCGTCTGCCTCTGCGTCGACCTGCGGCATCTCGCGCGTACGGTCCTCGGCGTTACCGCCCGCCGCCGAAGGCCGCTCCTCCCGGAAGAAGTCCCGCGGGACACGGTCCGCCGGATCGTCGGCCGGTACGGGCGGCAGCACGGCGGTCTCGTCCGCCGCGCCCGGGGTGACCGGCGGCAGCACCGCCGTCTCGTCGGCGGCCCCCGGCGCGACCGGCGGCTGCGGCAGCTTCGCCGTCACCTCGGACTCGGACTCCGCCTGCCGGCCGGGTCGGGCCCCGCCGTCCCGCTCCTCGCGCACCGGCCGCAGCACCGCCGTCTCGTCCGCCCCGGGCCTCACCACCGGCGTCTCCACGGTCGTGGCCTCCGGCGTCACTCCGGGAGCCGCCGGCCGAGGTGCCACGGGCTGCTGGGCCACGGCATCGGCCGCGGCCGCAGCCTCGGCGGCCCGGCGTCTGGCCTCCTCGGCCCGCAGCAGCGCCTCTTCGGCCTTGCGCTGCTTCTCCTGGCGCCGCGCCTCCTCTTCGGCGCGCAGCCTGGCCTCCTCCTCGGCCTGCTTGCGCCGACGCTCTTCCTCGGCCTTGCGGCGGGCCTCCTCCTCGGCACGGGCCTTCTCCTCGGCGAGGAGCCGCTGCCGCTCCTCCTCCGCCCGGCGCCTGGCCTCCTCGGCCCGCTGCCGGGCCTCTTCCGCCTGCCGTTCGGCCTCGCGCCGCTGCGCCTCCTCCAGCTCGCGCTGCTTGCGCTCCTCCTCCTCGGCCCGCAGCCGGGCCAGCTGCTCCTGGCGCTCGCGCTCCAGGCGCTCCTCCTCGGCCTTGCGGGCGGCCTCTTCCTCGGCCTTGCGGCGGGCCTCCTCCTCGGCGGCCTTGCGGGCCTCCTCCTGTGCCTTGATCTCGGCCTCGGACAGCGGCAGCACGATGTCGAGCCGGTGCCGGATGACGGTGGTGACGGCCTCCGGTTCCTGGCCCGCATCCACGACCAGGTAGCGGCCGGGGTCGGAGGCGGCCAGCGTCAGAAAACCGGCTCGCACACGCGCGTGGAACTCGGCGGGCTCCGACTCCAGCCGGTCCGGGGCCTCCGTGAACCGCTCGCGGGCGGTCTCCGGGGACACGTCCAGCAGGACGGTCAGGTGCGGGACCAGCCCGTTGGTCGCCCAGCGGTTGATCCTGGCGATCTCGGTCGGGGACAGGTCACGGCCCGCCCCCTGGTAGGCGACCGACGAGTCGATGTAGCGGTCGGAGATGACGACCGCCCCACGCTCCAGCGCGGGCCGCACGACCGTGTCGACGTGCTCGGCGCGGTCGGCGGCGTACAGCAGCGCCTCAGCGCGGTGGGACAGTCCGGCCGACGACACGTCCAGCAGGATCGACCGCAGCCGCTTGCCCACGGGGGTGGCTCCGGGCTCGCGGGTGAGCACGACCTCGTGCCCCTTGGCCCGGATCCACTCCGCGAGGGCTTCGGCCTGGGTGGACTTCCCGGAGCCGTCGCCGCCCTCCAGGGCGATGAAGAAGCCGTTCGCGGCGGTCGCCTGCGCCGGGTCGTCGCCGCCGAGCAGCGCATCGCGCAGGTCCTGCCGCAGCGGGACGCCGGCCCGGTCGTCGACCTTGGCCAGCACCAGCGCGGCCACCGGCAGCAGCAGCGCGCCGACCAGCATCAGTGTGAAGGCGGCGCCGCCGTGCGCGAACACGAACCTGCCGTTCTCCAGGCGGTGCGGCCCGATGAGAGCGGCCACCAGGGGCGCGATCAGCGCGCCGATCGCCACGAAGACCCGGACGACGGCGTGCAGGTGCTCGGTGATGCGCGGCCGGCGGTAGTCCTCGGTCTCCTGGTCCAGCAGCGCGTGCCCGGTGTTGGCGGCCACGCCCGCGCCGACCCCGGCCAGCGCAACGATCAGCACCACACTGGTGACGTCCGGGACGAGCCCGGCGACGAGCAGGGCCACACCGGTGAACGCGATGGCCAGCGACAGCAGCCGGCGGCGCGAGAGCGACGGCAGGACGGCGGGGGCGGTACGGATACCGACGACGACTCCGCCGGTCAGCCCGAGCACCAGCAGGCCGTAGAGCACGGGGCCGCCACCGAGTTCCGTGGCGTGCAGCACCGAGACGGCGACGGCGGCGGAGACGGCCCCGGCGACGGCGGCGCAGGCCGGCACCAGCAGCGGGATCGCGCCCGTGCGGCCCTTGTCCACGCCGGTCCCGGTCCTGGGGCGGCGCAGCCCTTCGAGCGGGGACCGCGGGCGCGGCGTACGCGTGCCGGGCAGTTCCAGGAAGGTCACCACCGACAGGGACGCGGCGAACAGCCCGGCCGCCACATACGAGCCGAGCGCCACCTGGTGCTGGTCGAACCAGGCGACACCGGTACCGAGCAGGTTGTTCAGGAGTGCCCCGACGACCAGGGCGGCGGCGGCCAGGGGTACCGCGGCGAAGCTCGTACGCAGCGCAAGCCGGCGCAGGGCGTCCATGTGGTCCGGCAGCGGCCGCACCGTCGCGCCCTCCGGGGGCGGGGCGGGCAGCAGCGCGGGAGCCGCGCTCTCCCGGCACACGGCCCAGAAGCGCTCGGCGACGCCGGTGACGAAGACGGTCACCAGGATGACGGCGAGCGCGTTGTCCGGTGTCCAGTCGATCCACAGCGGGGCGACGATCAGCAGCGCGGCCCGCAGGCCGTCGGCGCCGACCATGGTCCAGCGGCGGTCGAGCGGGCCTTCCTGGGAGGTGAGGGAGGCGAGCGGGCCGAGGAGGACGGCTCCGAAGAGCAGCGTCGCGAGGATGCGGGCCGCGAACACGGCCGTCACCGCGAACGCCACGCCGCGGTAGCCGTCGCCGAAGGAGCCCTCGGCGATGGCCGCCTGGAGGGCGAGCACAACCAGCACCAGCAGCGCGAGGGTGTCCCCCACGCCGCCGACCAGCTGCGCGCTCCACAGGCGTTTCAGCTCCGGCTGGCGCAGCAGGGCACGGACGGCGCGCTCGCGGGAATCCGCCACGAGTGCGTCGTCGGGGGTCGTGCTGTGGGCCGTTGGCTGCTCGGCTCGCGTCATGCGTTCAGCCTATCGGCAGCCACTGACAGCCAGCGGCGGCCGTCCGAACGTGCGCACGCCCCGACACCAAAGTGATGCCTGGGCGTGCCCTTTACGCACCGGATGGACGCGATGTGAGGGCCGACGACGCCGACCCACGCCGGCCCCGCCGTCCTGGGCCGTCAGTCCTCCACGGACGCCTTGGAAGCCGTCGCCTTCTTCGCGGTGGTCTTCTTGGCCGTGGTCTTCTTCGCGGCGGTGGTCGCCTTCTTGGCCGCCGTCTTCTTCGCCGCGGTCTTCTTCGCCGGGGCGGCCTTCTTGGCGGCCGTCTTCTTCGTCGTCTTCTTGGCGGGGCTCTTCGCCCGCTTCTCGGCGAGCAGTTCGAAGCCGCGCTCCGGGGTGATCGTCTCGACGCTGTCGCCGGAGCGCAGGGTCGCGTTGGTCTCCCCGTCGGTGACGTACGGTCCGAAGCGGCCGTCCTTGACGACCACCGGTTTGCCGCTGACCGGGTCCGCGCCGAGTTCCTTCAGCGGCGGTTTGGCGGCGGCGCGGCCACGCTGCTTGGGCTGGGCGTAGATCGCCTCCGCATCCGCCAGCGTGATCGTGAAGAGCTGGTCCTCCGACTGCAGCGAGCGCGAGTCCGTGCCCTTCTTCAGGTACGGCCCGTAGCGCCCGTTCTGCGCGGTGATCTCCACGCCGTCCGCGTCCGTGCCGACGACCCGCGGCAGCGACATCAGGCGCAGCGCATCCTCCAGCGTCACCGTGTCCAGCGACATCGACTTGAAGAGCGAGGCGGTGCGTGGCTTGACGGCGTTCTTGCCCGTCTTCGGGGTTCCCTCGGGGAGGATCTCCGTGACGTACGGGCCGTAGCGGCCGTCCTTGGCGACGATCGGGCGGCCGGTCTCCGGGTCGGTGCCCAGGGAGCGCTCGCCGCTCGGCTTGGCGAGGAGTTCC
Source organism: Streptomyces sp. NPDC001508 (assembly GCF_040298665.1). Classification (NCBI taxonomy): domain Bacteria; kingdom Bacillati; phylum Actinomycetota; class Actinomycetes; order Kitasatosporales; family Streptomycetaceae; genus Streptomyces; species Streptomyces sp. NPDC001508. The sequence goes on along the minus strand of NZ_JBEPAP010000008.1, from coordinate 189,511 downwards.
TCGGCCAGTTCGATGCTCAGCTCGTCGGGCGCCAGGTCCTGCGGGATGTCGGCGCGCTGGTGCTGCTCGGTGTCCTTCTCGCCCCGCTCGATGTACGGGCCGTAGCGGCCGACCCGCAGCACGATGTCGTTGCCCACCGGGAACGACGACACCTCGCGCGCGTCGATCGCCCCCAGGTCGGTCACCAGCTCCTTGAGGCCGCCGAGGTGGTCCCCGTCGCCGTTGCCCGCGTCGGCCGCGCCGCCCGTGGCCGTGCCCTCGCCGAAGTAGAAGCGCTTCAGCCACGGCACGGCCTTGGCCTCGCCGGCCGCGATGCGGTCGAGGTCGTCCTCCATCTTGGCGGTGAAGTCGTAGTCGACGAGCCGCCCGAAGTGCTTCTCCAGGAGGTTGACGACGGCGAAGGACAGGAAGGACGGCACCAGGGCCGTGCCCTTCTTGAAGACGTAGCCGCGGTCGAGGATCGTGCCGATGATCGACGCGTATGTCGACGGGCGGCCGATCTCGCGCTCTTCCAGCTCCTTGACCAGGCTGGCCTCGGTGTAGCGGGCCGGGGGCTTGGTGGCGTGCCCGTCGACCGTGATCTCCTCGGCGCTCAGCGCGTCGCCCTCGGCGACCTGCGGCAGTCGGCGCTCACGGTCGTCCAGCTCGGCGTTCGGGTCGTCGGCGCCCTCGACGTACGCCTTGAGGAAGCCGTGGAAGGTGATCGTCTTGCCGGACGCGCTGAACTCCACGTCCCGCCCGTCGGCGGCCGTGCCACCGATCTTCACGGTGACGCTGTTGCCGGTCGCGTCCTTCATCTGGGAGGCGACCGTCCGCTTCCAGATCAGCTCGTAGAGCTTGAACTGGTCACCGGTCAGACCGGTCTCCGCGGGCGTGCGGAAACGATCACCCGAGGGCCGGATCGCCTCGTGCGCCTCCTGCGCGTTCTTGACCTTCCCGGCGTACGTACGCGGCTGGGACGGCAGGTAGTCCGCGCCGTACAGCTGGGTGACCTGGGCACGGGCGGCGCTGATCGCGGTGTCGCTCAGCGTCGTGGAGTCCGTACGCATGTAGGTGATGTAGCCGTTCTCGTACAACTTCTGCGCGATCTGCATGGTCGCCTTCGCGCCGAAGCCGAGCTTGCGGCTGGCCTCCTGCTGGAGCGTCGTCGTGCGGAACGGGGCGTACGGCGAGCGGCGGTACGGCTTGGACTCGACGGACCGGACCGCGAAGCGGGTGTTCTCCAGTGCGGCGGCGAGGGCGCGGGCGTTCGCCTCGTCGAGGTGGAGGGTGTTCGCGCTCTTGAGTTGTCCCAGGGAGTCGAAGTCGCGGCCCTGCGCGACCCGCCTGCCGTCGACGCTCTGCAGGCGGGCGACGAGCGACGACGGGTCCGACAGATCCCCCGCGCGGCCGGATGGGGGTCCCCCCGCGGGAGCGAAGCCGACCGTGGGGGAGAAGGTGCCCGTCAGGTCCCAGTACTCCGCAGAACGAAAAGCGATGCGGTCGCGTTCCCGCTCGACCACGAGCCGGGTGGCGACGGACTGGACCCGGCCGGCCGACAGGCGCGGCATGACCTTCTTCCACAGGACCGGCGAGACCTCGTAGCCGTAGAGGCGGTCGAGGATGCGGCGGGTCTCCTGGGCGTCGACGAGCTTCTGGTTGAGCTGGCGCGGGTTGGCGACGGCGGCGCGGATCGCGTCCTTGGTGATCTCGTGGAAGACCATCCGCTTGACCGGGATCTTCGGCTTGAGGACCTCCTGGAGGTGCCAGGCGATCGCCTCGCCCTCCCGGTCCTCATCGGTGGCGAGGAAGAGTTCGTCGGAGTCCTTCAGCAGGTCCTTGAGCTTCTTGACCTGCGCCCTCTTGTCGGCGTTGATCACATAGATGGGCTGGAAGTCGTGCTCGACGTCCACGCCGAGGCGGCGCACCTCGCCGGTGTACTTGTCCGGCACCTCCGCGGCGCCGTTGGGAAGGTCGCGGATGTGCCCGACGCTCGCTTCGACTACGTAGCCGGGGCCCAGGTAGCCCTTGATCGTCTTCGCCTTGGCAGGCGACTCGACGATGACGAGTCGGCGGCCGCCCTGTGCGGTCTCGCTGGTCGGGGACAACTTCGCTCTTCTCTCCGGTCGACGCTTGGGGCCTCCCCAGGTCATTGTCCCGGGGTCGGGTGGTGGTGACGCTGCGGAGTGTGACGGTACATCCCGCCCCCGTGTCAAACGGGAAAAGCCCGCAACGGCCACTCGAACGGTAACCCGACTACCGCCATTCCTGCCGCCCGGACCGATGGGCGACCCGTAGGGCCGCGCCCGGAGGATGACGCTCCCCTTACGCCTGGAACAGCAGGCGCGACGCCCTCAGATGCGGGTGAAGCAGTACGCCCCGAGGCCCAGCGCGATCGCCGAAGCGAGGCCGGTGAAAGTCGCCGATGCGACCCGACTCACACCGTGGGCGATGGGCTCACGGCGGTGCAGCCGCGTGCCGGTCCATGCCAGCAGAGCGCCCCCGAACAGGGCGAACACCACTCCCGCGAAGATCGCCGGTCCGCTCTCCATGGTTCCTCGCGCCCCTTTCCCCCCGTCCGTGCGTACCCAGCGCCGGGAGACTGGCACGCGCGGGCGGCGCCCGGGCGAATCCGAGGTGAACGGGCGGTCGGCGAACCTTCCCGCCCACGTCCGAACCCCACCGCTCCCAAACCGGCCGCCCACCTCGTTCCGGACGATTTCCCCACGGATGACACGCAGGTCACAAAAAGCGCCGGCTACGGGTCATGGGGAGCCCATGGACCAGGTGGCGTCAGGGCGGCGCGCGGGTCACGAAGCGCTCGGCTCACAAAGCGCTCGGGTCACAGCAGACACGCCTGCCACAAACGGCGCATCAGTCACACGGCGCGCGCCGTCCCGCCCGGCAGGGGAACCGCAGAGTCACCGCCTCGCGCGCGTCACAGAGGCCACGTAGGCCACAGAGCGCCCCCGGCCAAGGGCGGGCCGCCTCGTCACGCCGGTTCCAGGAAGCCCTGCTCCACGAGGAGGCGGATCTGCGCCGGCGTACGGTCGCGCAGGACCACCGGATCCTCGCCCAGCAACTGGGCGATGGCGTCCAGAATGCGGCCCGCGCTCAGCGTGCCGTCGCACACGCCGGCGAAACCGGCGCCGACGGTGTCCACCTTGGTGGCGCGCCGCATCCCACGGTTCTGGCGCAGCACGACATGCTCCGGGTCCTCGGCGCCGGGCAGACCGACCTGCTCCTGTACGACCTCCGCGACGAGCCGGAAGTGGCTGTCGAGCAGCGCCGCGTCGTCATGCTCCCGGAGGTAGTCGAGGCGGGCGAAATGTGTCCGGACCGCCTCGCCGAGCGGCTGTTCGACCGGATGCGGCCATTCCTCCACGGTGACGGAGGGCGCCAAGGCCTCCGTCCTGCGCAGCGTGATCCATCCGAACCCGACCGCCCTGACCTTGCGCGCCTCGAACTCATCGAGCCAGGCGTCGTACCGCGCCTGGTACTCGGCGGCGTCCCCACGGTGGTCGCCGGCGTCCCTCAGCCACAGCTCGGCGTACTGCGTGATGTCCTGCACCTCGCGCTGCACGACCCATGCGTCGCACCCGCGCGGCACCCATGATCTGATCCTGTCCTGCCAGTCCTCCCCTTCCACGTGCTGCCAGTTGGCGAGGAACTGCGCGAACCCGCCCACGTTCAGCCGTTCCCCCGACTGCTGAACGAGCGAGCGGCACAGATCGTCCCCGCCCATTCCACCGTCCCGGTAGGTCAGCCGGGCGCGGGGCGAGATCACGAAGGGCGGGTTCGAGACGATCAGGTCGTACGTCTCCCCCTCCTTGACCGGCTCGAACAGCGATCCCTCGCGCAGGTCGGCGGCCGGGGCGCCGGACAGGGCGAGGGTCAGCGCGGTCATGTGCAGGGCGCGCGGGTTGACATCGGTCGCCGTCACGCGCGTGGCGTGCTGGGCGGCGTGCAGGGCCTGGATCCCGGAGCCGGTGCCGAGGTCGAGCGCGGCGGCGACGGGCGTGCGCACGGTGATGCCGGCGAGCGTGGTGGAGGCACCGCCGACCCCGAGCACCACCCCCTCGTCCCGGTTCCCGATGCCGCCCGCGCCGCCGACCGCGCACCCGAGGTCGGACGCGATGAACCAGTCCTCGCCGCCCGGACCGCCGTACGGCCGTACGTCCACGGTCGCGGCGACCGCGTCCCCGCCCGTGCGCACCAGCCAGCCGCTCTCCAGGCACTCCGCGAGGGGCAGTACGACCGCCACGCGCGCGTACGGGACGGGCTGCTGGAGCAGGAACAGCCGTACGAGCGTCTCCAGCGGCGTGTCGCCACGGGTCGCCCGGAGCGCGGGCACGGTCTCGCTGCGGGCCAGTGCCGCATAGGCCGGGGCGCCGAGCAGTTCGAGCAGCCCGTCGGCGGTGAAGGAGGCGCCGAGCAGGGCCTCGCGCAGCCGGGCGGCGGCATCGGGGCGGTCAAAGGACGGCAGGGAGCGCAGGGTGGCGTTACTCACGTGTCCCATTGTGTCCGCTCGTGCGGGCGGTGCACGTACCCGAGCCCTCCCGGAGTCGGCCCCGCAACAGCCCTCGGATCAGCCCCCGGATCAGCTCGCGGTCTGCGAGGCCGACGCGGACGCCGACTTGCAGGTCTCCTGCTTGGCCATCGCCTTGCCGACGTCGCCCTCCTCCAGGTTCTTGAGCGCGTCGTTGCCGGTCTCGCTCAGCTTGGACAGCGCCGTCGCGATGTCCTTGAGACCGTCGGCGAACTTCGCCTGGTTCTTGGTGTTCAGCTCGTCGACCTGCTTCTTCAGGGACGCGTACTGCGCCGAGATGGCGTTCAGCTCCTTGACGGCGTCCTGCTGCTTCTTCTCGCCGCCGTCGACGGTGGGCGCCCCGGCCGAGCTGACGGCGGCGCCGATCGCCTTGTAGGCGTCCGACATGTCCTGGAAGGCCTGCGCGTCCGTCTTCTGCACGTCCGCCGGCGCGCTGTTGTCCGAGGTCTGCTTCTGTATCGCGGTGTTGGCGGACGCGATCTTCTTGGCCTGCGGCTGCACCGCGTCGCAGACCTGCTTGGCCCAGGCGTCCAGCTTTTCGTTGGTGTCGTCGCCGCCGCATCCCGTCAGCGCCAGCGCCAGTACCGCGCCGCCGGACAGTGCGGCCGCGAGCTTCTTGTTCACCGGATCGGTCCCTTCCGTGGCTCTCGGCCCCCGGACCCTACACGCCGCACCGTCCGCATCCGCACGTCGTACGTCCGTTAATAACACTTTTGATAGCGTTTGCTCCGAGGGAGAGAAGGCTCACGGTCGCAGTGGGCGGGCGGGCGCATATGAAGCGGGCGGGCGGCGCGTCGATGCGCGCCGCCCGCCCGTTGAGCCTTGGTGAGACCGCCTACGGAACCACCGCGGGATCCGCCGACTCGGACACCCGCTCGGCGTCCTCCTCGTCGTCCCCCACGGCGATGCCACGGCGCTTGGAGACGTACACCGCGCCGACGATGACCACGAGCGCCAGGACCGCGATCAGGATCCGCACGCCGAGGCTCTTGTCGCTTCCGTAGGAGAACTTGATGATGGCCGGCGCGATCAGCAGCGACACCAGGTTCATCACCTTCAGCAGCGGGTTGATCGCCGGTCCCGCGGTGTCCTTGAAGGGGTCACCGACGGTGTCGCCGATCACCGTGGCCGCATGGGCCTCGCTGCCCTTGCCGCCGTGGTTGCCGTCCTCCACGAGCTTCTTGGCGTTGTCCCAGGCGCCGCCGGAGTTGGCGAGGAACACGGCCATCAGCGTGCCCGCACCGATGGCGCCGGCCAGATAGGAGCCGAGCGCGCCGACGCCGAGCGTGAAGCCGACGAAGATGGGCGCCATCACGGCCAGCAGACCCGGTGTGGCCAGCTCCCGCAGGGCGTCCTTGGTGCAGATGTCGACGACCCTGCCGTACTCGGGCTTCTCGCTGAAGTCCATGATCCCGGGCTTCTCGCGGAACTGCCGGCGCACCTCGAACACCACGGAGCCCGCCGACCGCGACACGGCGTTGATGGCGAGCCCGGAGAAGAGGAAGACGACCGCCGCACCCGCGATGAGGCCGACGAGGTTGTTGGGCTGCGAGATGTCCAGCATCAAGGTCATCGGCGCGCCAGCCCCGGAGAGCCGTTCGCCGACGTCGTGCGCCCCGGTCGTGATCGCGTCGCGGTACGACCCGAACAGCGCCGAGGCCGCCAGGACGGCGGTGGCGATCGCGATGCCCTTGGTGATGGCCTTGGTGGTGTTGCCGACCGCGTCCAGGTTGGTGAGCACCTGCGCGCCCGCGCCCTGGACGTCGCCGGACATCTCGGCGATGCCCTGTGCGTTGTCGGAGACCGGGCCGAAGGTGTCCATGGCGACGATCACACCGACGGTGGTGAGCAGGCCGGTACCGGCCAGCGCCACCGCGAACAGGGCCAGCATGATCGACGTACCGCCGAGCAGGAACGCTCCGTAGACGCCGAGTCCGATCAGCAACGCGGTGTAAACGGCCGATTCGAGACCGATCGAGATGCCGGCGAGCACGACGGTGGCCGGACCGGTGAGCGAGGTCTTGCCGATGTCGCGCACGGGGCGGCGCGAGGTCTCGGTGAAGTAGCCGGTGAGCTGCTGGATCACCGCGGCGAGCAGGATGCCGATCGCCACCGCCACCAGGGCGAGGATCCGCGGATCGCCGTTCTTTCCGCTGATCGCCGCGTCCGTGACGCCGCTGAGGTCGGAGTACTTCCCCGGCAGATAGACGAAGACCGCCACCGCCACCAGGGCGAGCGAGATCACGGCCGAGATGAAGAAGCCCCGGTTGATCGCGGACATGCCGCTGCGGTCGGCCCGGCGCGGGGCGACCGCGAAGATGCCGATCATGGCGGTGATCACACCGATGGCCGGTACCAGCAGCGGGAAGGCGAGCCCGGAGTCACCGAACGCCGCCTTGCCGAGGATCAGCGCGGCGACCAGGGTCACGGCATACGACTCGAACAGGTCGGCCGCCATGCCCGCACAGTCGCCGACGTTGTCGCCCACGTTGTCGGCAATGGTCGCGGCATTGCGCGGGTCGTCCTCCGGAATGCCCTGCTCGACCTTGCCGACCAGGTCGGCGCCGACGTCGGCGGCCTTGGTGAAGATGCCGCCCCCGACCCGCATGAACATGGCGATCAGGGCGGCCCCGAGGCCGAAGCCCTCAAGCACCTTCGGCGCGTCGGCCGCGTACACCAGTACGACACAGGAGGCGCCCAGCAGGCCGAGCCCCACCGTGAACATGCCGACGACGCCGCCCGTACGAAAAGCGATCTTCATGGCCTTGTGCGAGACGGTGGTGAGATCCTTTTCCGGTTCTCCCTCCGCCGGTGTCGCCTCCCGGGCCGCTGCGGCGACGCGCACATTACTGCGCACGGCGAGCCACATGCCGATATAGCCGGTGGCCGCCGAGAACGCCGCTCCGATCAGGAAGAACACCGACCGTCCGGCACGCTGATTCCAGTCGTCCGCGGGCAGCAGCATGAGCAGGAAGAACACGATCACGGCGAAAACGCCGAGCGTGCGCAGCTGACGGGCCAGATAGGCGTTGGCGCCTTCCTGGACCGCAGCAGCGATCTTCTTCATGCTGTCGGTGCCCTCGCCGGCCGCGAGCACCTGGCGCACCAGGATCCCGGCTACCACGAGCGCGGCCAGCGCGACGACCACGAAGACCGCCACCAGGACACGGTTGCCGTCGGTCAGGACTGCGGCTGCGAGGGTTGTGGGGTGGCCCAACTGATGAGGGGTAGAAAGCCCCGCCATTCGTCCTCCTTGACGCTTGGGCTGAGCTCAAGATGTGGACGGATTGTAGGTACCGGAACCTGATCAAAACAGAGCGCGGCAAACGGAATTAGCCTTCACTCGCTCTTCAGCAAATGATCGACGCCACGCCACCGAACCCGAAAGCGGTAATGCCTCAAAAGCATTGACGCCCGCATTGCCGCTTGATCAAATTATCGGGTCATTGATCGTGAATTTCTTCACGAATTTCGGGTGGCGGGGGCGGACGACAGCACGAAGGGCCCTGCTGAGCAGGGCCCTTGAGTGTGCCGCCCGACGGGGCGCACGCCACGGACGGCGCCGCTGGGGTGCCGGTGACAGATGATCGCACCGGCGGAGTGCCGGTGCTACGGAACGCCTCAGCCGAGCGCGACCGCCGGCGGCGTGGTCGGCCAGGTCATACGGATCTGCCCGCCGTGTTCCCCGGCGGTCACCTCCACATCGTCGACGAGGCCGCTGATGACCGCGAGGCCCATCTCGTCCTCCTCGGCCTCCGCGTCCGCGTCATGTCCGGATCCGCCGGGCGCCCGGTCACCCGGGGCCGAACGGGGCGCCTCGTCGCCGACCTCGATGGAGAACTGCTTCTCCTCCTCGACCAGCACCACCTTCACCGGCGCGGTGGTGCCGGAACTCTGGTGCAGCCCGACGGCGCGGGAGCATGCCTCGCCCACGGCGAGCCGGACCTCGTCGAGTACGGCCTCGTCCACCCCGGCCCTGCGCGCCACCGCTGCCGCCACCAGTCGGGCGGTCCGGACGTGCTCGGGCAGCGCGCTGAAACGGAGTTCAACGGTGGCCATGCATCCCCCTCGGAACTTCGGGCGTGCGGTCGGGGGGCCGGGCCGCCGAAAGCCCCGACCCCTGATCAACTTTTTCGACCCGGGCGACCGGCCCGGGACACGGTCCTACGGCGGATTCGGACCGCTCGGCGGCCCGAATCCGGTCGACGGACCGAGGTCAGTCGGTGGCCGCAACCGCTTCCTCGACCGAGGTGTGAATCGGGAACACCTTGGTGAGGCCGGTGATGCGGAAGATCTTGAGAATGCGCTCCTGGTTGCAGACCAGGCGCAGGGAGCCCTCATGGGCACGCACCCGCTTCAAGCCGCCGACCAGCACGCCGAGCCCGGTGGAGTCGAGGAAGTCCACGCCCTCCATGTCGACGACGAGGTGGAAATTCCCGTCGTTCACCAGCTCGACCAGCTGCTCGCGCAGCTTGGGCGCGGTATATACGTCGATTTCGCCACCGACCTCGACGACCGTACGATCGCCGACGGTACGGGTCGACAGGGACAGGTCCACGGATCCTCCAGCACCTTGCTATCGAGCGGTCGCCACTCGGGACACCTCGGCTTGCGGCCCCCGGGACGTACGCCAGCCGCGATGGCATTCAATCACTTACCGGCAGGCGTGCACGACGCCTTGGCCCCATTGTCCGTCACGCCGGTGACACACTCGGTCCCGATGGCCAAGAATCACCGATCCGATCGACCCCCGACGGACGCCGCCTCCCGCTTCGCCCCGGGCACGGTCCTGCACCGGCTCGCCTCGGGGCCGAGCCGGTCTGCGCGCATCACTCATACGGAGCACTTGCCCCCGCGCGCGGGACGCCATGCCGTCTGGCCCGACCGGATCCGTGCGGAGGTCGTCGCGGCCGTCCAGGCCGCGGGCATCGATCACCCCTGGGCGCACCAGGCCCTGGCCGCCGAGCACGCCCTGGACGGCGACTCGGTGATCGTCTCCACGGGCACCGCCTCCGGCAAGTCACTGGCGTACCTCGTGCCGGTCCTGTCCGCCCTCCTGGACGGCTCCGAGGCCCCGAACGGCCGCGGCAGCACCGCGCTGTACCTGGCCCCCACGAAGGCCCTCGCGGCGGACCAGTGCAGATCGGTGAAGGAATTTTCACAATCGCTCGGCACCGCGGTGCGTCCCGCCGTCTACGACGGAGACACGCCGTTCGAGGAACGCGAGTGGATCCGCCAGTACGCCAACTACGTCCTCACCAACCCGGACATGCTGCACCGGGGCATATTGCCCTCGCACGCCCGCTGGTCCTCCTTCCTGAAGTCCCTGAAGTACGTCGTCGTGGACGAGTGCCACACCTACCGCGGGGTCTTCGGCTCGCACGTCGCCCAGGTGCTGCGCCGGCTGCGCCGCCTGTGCGCCCGCTACGGCGCCTCCCCCGTGTTCCTGCTGGCCTCCGCGACCGCCGCGGAGCCGTCCGTGGCGGCCCGCCGGCTGACCGGCCTGCCGGTCGTCGAGGTCGCCGACGACGCCTCACCGCGAGGGGAACTCGTGTTCGCCCTCTGGGAACCTCCGCTCACCGAACTGCACGGAGAGAAGGGCGCACCCGTCCGCCGCACCGCCACCGCCGAGACCGCCGACCTGCTGACCGACCTCACTGTGCAGGGCGTGCGCTCGGTCGCCTTCGTCCGCTCCCGGCGCGGCGCCGAGCTAATCTCGGTGATCGCCCAGGAACGTCTGGCCGAGGTCGACCGCTCCCTGCCCGGGCGCGTGGCCGCCTACCGGGGCGGCTACCTCCCCGAGGAGCGACGCGCCCTGGAACGCGCCCTGTACTCCGGCGAGCTGCTGGGCCTGGCCGCCACGACCGCCCTGGAACTCGGCGTCGACGTCTCCGGGCTGGACGCCGTGCTGATCGCCGGATACCCGGGCACGCGCGCGTCCCTGTGGCAGCAGGCGGGCCGCGCCGGACGCTCCGGCCAGGGCGCCCTGGCGGTCCTGGTCGCCCGCGACGACCCGCTGGACACCTTCCTCGTGCACCACCCCGAAGCCCTGTTCGAGCAGCCCGTGGAGTCCACGGTCCTCGACCCCGACAATCCGTACGTCCTGGCCCCGCACCTGTGCGCGGCCGCCGCGGAGGTTCCGCTCACCGACGAGGACCTGGAGCTGTTCGGCCCTGCCTGCGCGGAACTGCTGCCGCAGCTGGAGGCCGCGAAGCTGCTGCGCCGGCGGACCAGGGCCTGGCACTGGACGCGCCGCGAGCGGGCCGCCGACCTGACCGACATCCGCGGCGCGGGCGGCACGCCGGTGCAGGTCGTGGAGACCGGGACGGGGCGCCTGCTGGGCACGGTCGACGCGGGCGCCGCGCACTCGACCGTGCACGAGGGTGCGGTCCATCTGCACCAGGGCCGCACCTACCTGGTGCGCTCGCTCGACCTGGAGGACTCGGTCGCCCTGGTCGAGCAGGCCGAACCGTCCTACTCGACGGTCGCCCGCGACACCACGTCCATCTCCGTCCTGGAGACGGACATCGAGGTCCCCTGGGGCGCGGGCCGACTCTGCTACGGCTCCGTAGAAGTCACCAACCAGGTCGTCTCCTTCCTGCGTCGACGTGTCATCACCGGTGAAGTGCTGGGCGAGTCGAAGCTCGACCTCCCTCCTCGTACGCTGCGGACGCGCGCGGTGTGGTGGACGGTCACCGAGGACCAGCTGGACGAGGCCCGGATCAACCCGGAGATCCTCGGCGGCTCCCTGCACGCCGCCGAGCACGCCTCGATCGGCATGCTGCCGCTGTTCGCCACCTGCGACCGCTGGGACATCGGGGGCGTCTCGGTGCCGCTGCACCCCGACACGCTCCTGCCGACGGTCTTCGTGTACGACGGCCACCCGGGCGGCGCAGGCTTCGCCGAACGCGCCTTCCACACCGCCCGCGAATGGCTGGCCGCCACCCGCGAGGCCATCGCCGCCTGCGAGTGCGACGCCGGCTGCCCGTCCTGCATCCAGTCCCCCAAGTGCGGCAACGGGAACGAGCCGTTGCACAAGCGAGGAGCAGTACGGCTCCTCACGACCCTGCTGCGGGATGCCCCGCGGGAGCCGGGGGCCCGCCAGGAGACACCGGATGTCGGGCAGGCACCAGGAGCCGGCCACGCGCCAGAGGCCGGGCAGGCGCCAGGAACTGGGCAGGCGCCAAAGGCCGGGCAGGCACCGGGAGCTGAACGGACTCCGGGGCTGGGGCAGGCTTCGGGTCCCGAAGAGACGCCGGGACCTGCGCGCGTTTCGGAATCCCAGTAGCAACCGCGGTCTGAGCAGACACCGCGCTCTGAGCAGCCGTCTGAGCGGACGCCGGTTCCTGCGCGGACGCCGGCCCCCGGTGAAAGGCCGCGGCCGGAGCCGGCGCGACGGTCGGCGGGGGTGCGGGCAGCGGGTCCTGCGCAAGCGGTCCCGCAGGACCGGCCCGCGCCCTGACCTCAGCCGCGAACGGCCCGCCACCGGCCGCCGCGGTGACGTCCGAGGTCTCCCCCACGATCGCGCACCGCACCAGCCGCGTGCCCTGCGCGCCCGCCACCCGCTCGGCCCGGGCACAGGCCCCCTGTCTGCCCTCGGACCAGTGGTCCGCCGCCGCGAGCGCCGCGAGATCCGCGCCGCCCGCCGCCCGGTGCCGGATCACGACGGCCTGCCCGAGGGCGAGCACGACGCCGAACACCACGCACAGGACGGCGATCGCCCCGACACTCCAGACGGTGGCGGACCCCTCATCCGAAAACCGCGCGGCGCCCCACCCGGGCGAGCGACCCGAGAGCCGCTTCCGAAGCCACCCAGGAAGACAACCCGGGAACCGCCCCCGGCGCCCCCCGGTCAGACGGCCCGAGAGGCAGCCACGAAGCCACCGGGGAAGACGGCCGAAACAGTCCGGGCGGCCACCCCCACGCCATCCGGGCGACCAGCCCCGGACGGAGCAGCGGAAGTGCTCCGGCACACAGCGCCTCATGGGTTCGGCTCCGCCGCCGGTGCCCCCACCGTCTCCTCCGCGGCCGCCACGGCCTCCTCCCGCACCTCCAGGGGCAGCGCGCCGAGCAGTGGCGGCCGGGCCACGACCGTGACGCGCACCTGGTCTCCCTCACGGGTGACCGTGACCTTCGCGCCGCCCGGTGCCGCCGCGCGGGTGACCTCCACGACCGCGTCGGCGGGATCCTGCCGGGCCGCCGCCCGCGCACCCGTCCTGGCCGCGTCCACGCACTGGATCTGCGCCGCCACCACGAACAGCCCCCAGACAAGGGCCATCGTGAACGCCACGAGGACGGGCAGCACCACGGCCGCCTCCGCCGTCACGAACCCCGCATCGCGCCTCTCCTTCCGCTCACATCCGCGCACTGAGGGCTCGCTTCACGATGGCCTGCAGTTCCGCACGGACCTGGCCGCTCGTCACGACCTCGTAGAGCAGCAGGGCGAACCCCACCGCCGCGACGATCCCCATCGCGTACTCGGACGTCACCATCCCCGAGTCCCGGCGCCGCACCACGCGCAGCCGGGCCCACACCTTCTTGACCTTCACGTTCATCTCAACTCCCTTGTTCAGTGGCCTTGTCGGCCCCATCTGCCCTGCCAGTCGTGCAGTCCCGCCAGTGATGTCGGCCTGTCGGCGGGCCGGTCGTGCCGGCGGATCAGGCCGCCGCCGGCGCAGCACCGCCGTCTCACCTCGTCATCCACCACCCCCTCGCACCACTCCCCCGGCCAGCCCGATCACCACGGGCAGGACGCCGACGGTGACGAAGGCGGGCAGGAAGCACAGCCCCACCGGCGCGGTGACCATGACGGCCGCTCGGCGGGCCCGCGCCGTCGCGGTGCGCGCCCACTGCGCGCGGGCGTCCGTGGCGAGCCGGGCGACGGGTCCCGCCGCGGGCAGCCCGGACTCGTCGGCCCGCTCCAGCAGCCGGGCCAGCGGCCGGGCACCCGGCAGGGCCGCCAACCGCCGCCAGGACTCGGCCGGTTCACCGCCCAGCCGCACCTCCGCCGCACCTCGCGCGAGCCCTTCCCCGACCGGTCCCGCAAGGGCCTCCCCGACGGCCTGAGCGGCGACCACCGGGCCGGCGCCGGCCGCGATGCACGCCGCCAGAAGGTCAGCGGCGAGCGGCAGTTGGCGTGCCGCCTCGGCGGCATCGGCCTCCTCCGCCCCCTTCGCGGCCCTCTGCCGGCGCCGCCACCGCCACAGCGCCGCGGCCACGCCCAGCCCCACCATGGCCCCCGCGGTTCCGCCCACCAGCGCCCAACCGGCGCACACGGCGCCGGCCCACGGCAGCCACCGCCGTACGGCAGCGCGCATCTCGAAGGCCGACTGCCCGGCAGCCCTGCGCGAGGTGGGCGGCCGCGTGGCCGACGCACGGGGCATCAGCAGCCCGGCCAGCCGTCCGCGCGCCCGGCGCTCGCGCCGCCCCGCCGTCAGTTGCCGTACCAACCAGCCGAGCGCCAGCGCCGCTCCGGCCGCCGCCCCCAGCCTGTGGACAACGTCCGCACTCATGTCGCCTCCGCTCCCCGTACGATCCGCGCCGCCCACCACAGCCCGGCGGCCTCGAAGAGTCCGCCGACCACCAGGCAGCCCAGTCCCGCTCCCGTGTGCAGCAGCACCCGCAGCGGGCCGGCGCCCATGGCCGTACCCAGCAGCAGCCCGAGGACGGGCAGGGCCGCGAGCATCACGGCCGTCGCCCGGGCACCCGCCAACTGGGCCCGCAGATCGGCGCGTTGGTCCCGCTCGGCGCGCAGGGCCGCGTCGAGCCGGTCGAGACCGGCCGCGAGTCCGGCGCCCTGGTCCACGGCCACCCGCCAGCACGCCGCGAGCCCCAGCAGCCCCTCGGCACCCGGCTGCCGGGCCGCCGCGGCAAGCGCGCCCGGTACGTCCCCGCCGAACCGGGCCGCCGCGAGGACCGCGGCCTGCGTGTCCCCGAGCCCGCCGCTGTCACGCGCGGCACACAACAGCGCCTCCCCGGGCTGCCGTCCGGCGCGCACCTCCCCGGCGAGCGCCCCGCACAACGCGATCACCGCATCCGTCCGCCGCTCCCGGGTCCGCCGGGCCGCCCTGGCCAGCCGCATCCGGCGCAGTACGGGCACGCCGGCCGCCCCCGCGACGGCCGGAATCACCGACGTACCCAGCAGCGCAAGCAGCAGCCCGATGCCGAGGGCCCACCATTCGCCACGCAACCGGCCGTGCAGGCGCCGCAGTTCGCCCGCGGCCAGGCCCCTCCGGGGTGGTCCCGTCCCCACGACTCCGCCACCCGCGAGCAGCAGCCGCGCCCGCCGCGCGCCGTGGTGCCGCTGGCCGAACAGCCACACGGCCACCGCGACGCACGCCCCCGCGGCCCCCGTCGACATCTCATGGATCACTGTCATCGCCCCCACCGTTGGGTTCACTTGCCTCACCGTGGAGCAGCCCGCGCAGCCGCTCCCATCCGCGCTCGCGCGCGAACGCCCCCGGGGTCCAGCGCAGGGCCGGGACCGTCCGGACCAGGCCCGCGGGGTCCCGCTCCAGGACGTGCACTTCGGCGATCCGGCGGCGGCCGGTCCGGTCCCGGATCAGGTGCAGCACCACCGACAGCGCTGCCGCCAGCTGGCTGTGCAGGGCGGCCCGGTCGAGCCCGGCGGCGGTGCCCAGGGCCTCCAGGCGGGCCGGGACGTCCGCGGCGGCATTGGCGTGGACGGTGCCGCAGCCGCCCTCGTGCCCGGTGTTGAGGGCGGCCAGCAGATGCACGACCTCGGGGCCGCGCACCTCGCCCACGACCAGCCGGTCGGGGCGCATCCGCAGCGCCTGGCGCACCAGGTCCTCAAGGGTGACCAGGCCGGCGCCCTCCTGGTTGGCGGGTCTGGTCTCCAGCCGCACGACGTGCGGGTGGTCCGGCCGCAGCTCCGCCGAGTCCTCGGCGAGCACGATCCGCTCCCCGGGTCCGACGAGCCCGAGCAGGGCGCTGAGCAGGGTTGTCTTCCCGCTTCCGGTACCGCCGCTGATCAGGAAGGAAAGCCGCGCCCGGAGCAGCGCCCGCAGGACCCGGTCCCCGCCGGGCGGCACCGTGCCCGCCGCCACCAGTTCGTCGAGGGTGAACGCCCGGGGCCGTACGACCCGCAGTGACAGGCAGGTGCAGCCGACGGCGACCGGGGGCAGCACGGCATGCAGCCGAGTTCCGTCGGGCAGGCGGGCGTCGGCCCAGGGCCGCGCGTCATCGAGCCGGCGTCCGGCCACGGCGGCCAGCCGCTGCGCGAGGCGCCGTACCGCCGCCGCGTCCGGAAAGGTCACCGCGGTCAGCTCCAGACCTCCGCCGCGGTCCACCCACACCCGGTCCGGGGCCGACACCAGGACGTCGGTGACCGACGGATCGGCGAGCAACGGTTCCAGGGGGCCGCTGCCGACCAGTTCGGAGCGCAACAGGGTGGCCGCGCCCAGGACTTCGGCGTCACCGAGCACCCGTCCCTGGTCGCGCAGCGCCTGCGCCACGCGCGCGGGTGTCGGCTCGGCGCCGCTCTCGGCCAGTCGGCGCCGCACGCCGTCGAGCAGCCTCGCGCCGTCCGCTGGTTCGAGGCCGGGAATCGCCCTCATGCGGCACCCGCCTCGACCAGCGTGCGCTCCCAGAAGTCCTTGCAGAACCGGGCCAGGGGTCCCCGGCCGGCCGCGGCGGGTGGTTTCCCGCTGTGATGCGGGCGCAGCAGCCCCGACTCGACGGGCACTTCGCCGACCAGGGGGAGGCCGAGCAGGCGGGCCACCTCGCGGTCGTCCAGTCCAGGCGCGTACGGCCCGCGTACCGCCACCCTCAGGTCGCGCAGGACCATGCCGACGGCGGAGGCCACCCGTCCGGCCGCCGCGACGGCGCGCAGTTCGGCGGGGACGACAAGGATCGCGAGGTCGAGCTGGGCGAGGACTTCGGCGACGCCGTCGTCCAGTCGCCTGGGCAGATCGACGACGACCGTGCCGCCGCGCCGCCGGGCGGCGGCGAGCACCGCCCGCACGGCCTGCGGCGGGACGGCGACGCAGTCGCCGCGATCCCAGCTGAGCACCCTCAGGGAGTGCAGCCGGGGCAGGGACTCCTCCAGGGCGCCGCCGCCGACCCGGCCGCGTGAGGCGGCGAAGGCCGGCCAGCGCAGTCCTTCGGCCGTCTCACCTCCGAGGAGTACGTCGAGTCCGCCGCCGAGCGGATCCGCGTCCACGAGCAGGGTGCGCAGTCCCTCACGCGCGGAGGTGACGGCGAGCGCGCACGCGAGCGTGGAGGCTCCGGCGCCGCCCCGGCCGCCGATGACGCCGACGGTGAGCGCGGGCCGTCCGACTCCCTCGGCGACATCGGCGATGCGGTCGACCAGCCACTGCTCGCCGTCAGGCAGCATCAGGACGTGGTCGGCGCCGATCTGGACGGCCCGCTTCCACACTCCGGAGTCGTCCTGGTCCCGGCCGACCAGGACGACTCCGCGTCGACGCGCGGCCCCGCGCACGCGCCGCGCGGCATCGTCACCGACCAGGATGAGCGGTGCCGCCTCCCAGCTGCCCCTGCGCTCCGGCACTCCGTGGTGGACCTCGGGTGTCGCGCCTGCCGCCGCGCACAGGCGCAGCAGGTCGTCGAGGAGTTCGGCGTCCTCGGTGACGATGAGCGGCCTGCCCGGGCGTCCTGAGACGGCGGGCGGTGGATCGTGAGTGACGGTTCCGGCCATGTGTGGTCCCCCTTCGCTGCATCTGCGCGCGGCCGATGCGGCCACGCGATTCCCGACCGTGTGAAGAACCGGCGACCGGCCTTCATATGAACGGCCGATACGAACCGGCCAAACGCGCGCCGACAAACGGAACCGGCCATGAACTCGTGGCGGGCGGAGCGCGTTGGAATCACGGTGCAGCGATCCCGGAAATCATGTGGATCTTGGTCGAAAACTGTGGACAACTCGGTGGCTGTGAATATCGCCGTCACCCAAACCGGTGACCCGTGCACGAGGCGCCATACGACTTCCGCAGCGCACCCTCGCGGCTACCGTGCGTGACGAATCATGGGCACACTGAAAGGGCGGCCGAAGCCGCCCTGCCACGGCACCGAGGCCGCCTGGAGAAGAGGAAAACCCACCCGGACATGCGACGACCCCCGCCGGGGGGGAGAGCGGGGGTCGTCCCCACGGCCGACTCGGGGGGGGAGGAGTCGGACCGGGTTAGCACGGTCGCGAACGATCCGTGACTTCCATGGTGTACCCGAGAGCCCTCTCAGGCAAACCCACGCGCCCCACCTTACGCCGAATGGTGGGCGCCTATGCTCAGGGTCGTGGAAAACCGCCCCTTGGCCCGCACTGCGGCCTTCTTTGACCTGGACAAGACGGTCATTGCCAAGTCGAGCACGCTCACCTTCAGCAAGTCGTTCTACCAAGGCGGACTGATCAACCGCAGGGCCGCGCTGCGTACCGCATACGCGCAGTTCGTCTTCCTGGTCGGCGGCATGGACCACGACCAGATGGAGCGCATGCGCGAGTATCTGTCCACCCTGTGCCGCGGCTGGAACGTCCAGCAGGTGAAGGAGATCGTGGCCGAGACCCTGCACGATCTGATCGACCCGATCATCTACGACGAGGCGGCCTCCCTCATCGAGGAGCATCACACGGCCGGGCGCGACGTCGTGATCGTGTCCACGTCGGGTGCCGAGGTGGTTGAGCCGATCGGTGAACTGCTCGGCGCCGACCGGGTGGTGGCCACCCGCATGGTCGTCGGTGACGACGGCTGCTTCACCGGTGAGGTGGAGTACTACGCGTACGGCCCCACCAAGGCGGAGGCGATCAAGGAACTGGCCGAGTCCGAGGGGTACGACCTCGACCGCTGTTACGCCTACAGCGATTCGGCGACCGACCTGCCGATGCTCGGGGCCGTCGGGCATCCGCACGCCGTGAACCCGGACCGGGCGCTGCGCCGCGAGGCACTCGCGCGCGGGTGGCCGATTCTGGACTTCCACCGGCCGGTCCGGCTCAAGCAGCGGCTGCCCGCGTTCTCGACGCCGCCGCGTCCGGTCCTGGTGGCCGCGGCGGCGATAGGCGCGGCGGCGGCCACCGCGGGTCTGGTCTGGTACGCCTCCCGGCGCCGCAGCTCAGTCGCCTGACCCCTCGCCGCCGCCCGATTGGCAGGCATTTGAACCCAAAAGTAAAGAACCATGGCCAGGGGTTCCGCTTGCTCCGGGCTTGCAGTACAAAGGACTCAACGGCCCGCGAGACCACAGGACATCCGAGAGGATCACCTTTCAATACGCTTTCGGCCCCACGGACCGAGCATGAACACCGGGCACCCACGCGACGTCGACCCGTCGATTACGGGCCAGCCGCACCAGGTGACGGGCGAAGATCCCGGCCTGATGGGCACTACATCGAGGACGCTTGGTAACCCGGCGAGCATGCCAGCGGCGGTACGAGGATTCGTACCGCCGCGGCCTTGTTCTCAGGCCGCGCCCCGCTGCAGCGCCTCGCACACCGCCGTCGACTCACGCACCCCCAGCTCGACCGCCTTGCCGCAGTGGGCGATCCAGGCGGCCATGCCCTGAGGAGTGCCGGCGACATAGCCGTCGAGGGCCGCCAGATAGGCCGCGCGGCCCAGTTCCGCGTGCCCCACCTCGGCCGGGCACACCGCCTTCGGGTCCAGGCCGCTGCCCACCAGGACGATCCGCCCCGCCGCGCGCGCGACAAGGCCGTTGTGGGAGGTGAAGGGGCGCAGCGCGAGCAGTTCGCCGTGCACGACGGCCGCAGTCACCAGGGCGGGAGCGGCGCTTCCCGCGACGATCAGCTCCGCGAGCCCCTCCAGCCGGCCGGACACCTCGTCCGCGCCCGGCAGCGGCAACTCGATCAGCGGCTCGTCGACGGGCTCGCCGTCCCGGCGCGGCCTGCCGGCCTCGTCCGCACCGCTCGCGGCGGCCACCAGGTGCAGCCGGGCCAGCACGCGCAGCGGCGACTGTCGCCAGACCGACAGCAGTTGGCCCGCCTCGGCGGTCAGCCTGAGAGCGGCGCCGAGCACGCGCGCGTCGCCGTCGGCGCCGAAGTCGGTGCGCCGCCGCACCTCCTCCAGGGCCCAGTCCGCGCAGGACAGCGCCGCGGAGCCCCGGGCGGCACGCAGTGCCGCCTCCGAGGTGATCTCGTTGCTGCGCCGACGCATGATCCGGTGCCCGTAGACCCGGTCCACGGCCTTGCGCACGGACTCCACGGACTCGGCCACCCCGGGCAGTGCGCCCAGGGCCGCGAGCGGATCGGCGGTCGCGCCTGTCGAACTCATGGGCACGACACTACGCACTGCCCGCGGCCGCCCCACGAAGGAGTGGTCTTCTTCTCATACTCTGCCACACAGCGACATCGCACGACTACTCTTCGTGAACATGAAAATTGCTTTCGTCGGGAAGGGCGGCAGCGGCAAGACCACGCTCTCCTCCCTCTTCGTCCGCCATCTCGCGGCCACGGGCGCGCCGGTCCTCGCCATCGACGCCGACATCAACCAGCACCTCGGCGCGGCCCTCGGTCTCGGCGAGGCGGAAGCGGCCGTGCTGCCCGCGATGGGCGAGCAGCTGCCACTGATCAAGAACTACCTGCGCGGCGCCAACCCGCGCATCGCCTCCGCCGAGACGATGATCAAAACGACCCCGCCGGGCGACGGCTCGCGGCTGGTCCTGGTGCGGGAGCCGAATCCGATCTACGACGCCTGCGCGCGACCGGTGGAACTCGACGGCGGCGCCGTCCGTTTGATGGTCACCGGGCCCTTCACGGACGCCGACCTGGGGGTCGCCTGCTACCACTCCAAGACCGGAGCAGTCGAGCTGTTCCTCAACCACCTCGTCGACGGCCGCGACGAGTACGTCGTGGTCGACATGACCGCGGGCTCGGACTCCTTCGCCTCCGGCATGTTCACCCGCTTCGACATCACGTTCCTCATCGCCGAGCCGACCCGGAAGGGGGTCTCCGTCTACCGCCAGTACAAGGAGTACGCCCGGGACTTCGGGGTTGTCCTTCAGGTCGTGGGCAACAAGGTGCAGGGCGAGGACGACCTCGACTTCCTCCGCGCGGAGGTCGGGGACGACCTGCTCGTGGCTTTCGGGCACTCGGACTGGGTGCGCGCGATGGAGAAGGGCCGGCCGCCCCGGTTCGAGTTCCTGGAGGACGCCAACCGCCGCGCCCTGCGCAAGCTGCGGGTCGCCGCCGACGCGACCTACGAGATGCGCGACTGGGAGCGCTACACGCGGCAGATGGTGCACTTCCACCTGAAGAACGCCGAGGCGTGGGGCGACGAGCGCACCGGGGCCGACCTGGCGGCGCAGGTCGACCCCGGGTTCGTGCTGGGCGAGGGCGTCGCCGCCCCCGCCTGACGGCTACTGCTTGACCGCCGGCGCCCCGGGCACCCCCTTCGGGGCCGGGGCCGGGCGGGCCGAGAGGAAGGACGCCCAGCCCTGCTTGGGCGCCTCGCCCACCTCCAGGGAGCGCAGCCTCTCCAGGGTCTGCGGGTCCTGGGCGTCCAGCCAGTCGGCGAGCTGCCGGAAGGACACGCAGCGCACCTCGGGCTTGTTGCACACCTGCTCGACGACCTCGTCGATGGCACGCATATAGGTGCCGCCGTTCCAGGACTCGAAGTGGTTGCCGATGACCAGGGGGGCGCGGTTGCCGTCGTAGGCCCGGTGGAAGCCCTTGAGCAGGCCGTCGCGCATCTGGTCGCCCCAGTAGTCGTACTTGTCGGGGTCACCCTGGGTCGAGGCGCCGGACTGGTTGACCATGAAGTTGTAGTCCATGGTCAACTGCTCGTAGGTGTGGCCGGGGAACGGCACGAGCTGCATCGACAGGTCCCACAGCCCTTCCTTCTTCTTGGGCCAGACCTGGTTGTTGACGCCGCTGGTGTCGTAGCGGAAGCCCATTTCCCGGGCCGCCTTCATGAAGTTCTTCTGGCCTTCCAGACAGGGGGTGCGGGCTCCGATCAGCTCCTTGTCGTAGTCGAAGGGCAGCGGCGCGGACTTCTTCAGGCCGCTGTTGGTCTTCCAGTTCTTCACGAACTGCTTGGCCTGGGTGATCTCGCTCTTCCAGTCCTCCACGGACCACTGGCCGACCCCGCCGTCGGTGCCGCAGAAGTGCCCGTTGAAGTGAGTGCCGATCTCATTGCCCTCCAGCCAGGCCAGACGCACTTGCTGGGCGGTGTCGGCGATGCCCTTCTCGTCGTTGAAGCCGATGTCCGAGCGGCCCGGTGAGTGCTGCGGGGGGCGGTAGAGGTCGCGCTTCTCCTCCGGCAGCATGTACACGCCACTAAGGAAGAAGGTCATGGTGGCGTTGTTGTCCTTGGCGACCTTGCGGAAGTGGGAGAACAGCTTCTGACTGTCCTCGCCCGCACCGTCCCAGGAGAACACCACGAACTGCGGTGGCTTCTCGCCGGACTTGAGCCGTTCGGGCTTGGGCAGGTGGGGTTGCGCCCCGGTGTAAGCGGTGGATCCGTCGCCGATCAGATGGAGCATGCTGTTGGGCGCCGGCGCTCCCTTCGCCGGGCCGGGCGCCCCTTCCTTCGAACCGCTGGAGCCGGTCGCGCAACCGACGAGCGACGCGGCACACGCCGCGGCGACCATGGCACCCACGGCGACCCTCTGGTTGGCGGCCATGTTCCGCCCACCTTCTTCCTTCTCTCAGGCAAACGCTGATCAGGCGTTTTGCGGCGATGTGCCGGGTTGTGCCGACAGCGCCGCCAAGGTCGCACGGGATCGAGAAGGACTAAATACGACAAGCCGATAAACAGTCCACTTCACCTCAACAGGTGAATATCTGCACCATTTGCGTAGAAAAGATATGCATGACCTTTACTCGCAATTACGATTCGTTTACTGAGCGTTGATTCATCCCGCCGCTGCACGCCGTGACCCACGGCCGCGACCGCCCCGTCATCGACGGGCCCCCCATTCCGCGACCGCGCTGCCCCGGAGGAGACGGGAACATGTCAGCCTGCGTCCACACCCGAACCAAGCACCCACACCAACCACACAGCCCGCCCCCTGCCCCGCACCGCCGGTTCCGCATCGCGGGCGCCGACCTGTCCGCGTCGATCGCGGTCTTCCTGATCGCTCTGCCTCTGTCCCTCGGCATCGCCCTCGCCACCGGCGCCCCGCTCCAGGCCGGCCTGGTCGCCGCCGCCGTCGGCGGGCTCGTCGCCGGACAGCTCGGCGGCAGCCCACTCCAGGTCAGCGGTCCCGCCGCCGGGCTCACGGTCGTCACCGCCGATCTGATCCACCGCTATGGATGGCGCACGACGTGCGCCATCACCGTCCTCGCCGGACTCTCCCAACTGGGCCTGGGATGCCTGCGCGTGGCCCGCAGCGCCCTCGCCGTCAGCCCCGCCGTGGTGCACGGCATGCTCGCCGGTATCGGCGTCACCATCGCCATCGCCCAACTGCATGTCGTGCTGGGCGGCACCCCGCAGAGCGAAGTCATCGACAACATCCTCGGTCTGCCCGCCCAATTGGCCGACCTGCACCCCGCGGCGGTGTCGATAAGCGCGCTGACCCTGGTCCTGCTCCTTGCCTGGCCGCGGCTGCCCGGCCGGCCGGTCCGGCTGCTGCGCAAGATCCCGGCCGCCCTGGTGGCCGTCACCGGGGCCACGGTCACCGCCTCGCTCGCCGGACTCGTCCTGCCCAAGGTCGACCTGCCGTCCTGGGGCAGCCATGCCCTCGCCGGACTGCCGGAGGGACCGGTGCTGGGCCTGGTCGCCGCCGTCTTCACCACCACGCTGGTGTGCAGCGTGCAGTCGTTGCTGGGTGCGGTCGCCGTGGACAAGATGGTCGCCGCCCGCCCCGGCCCAAAACCCCGCGCCGGCCGCTCCGACCTGGACCGGGAACTGCTCGGACAGGGCGCGGCCAACATCGCCTCGGGGGCGCTCGGCGGGCTGCCCGTCGCGGGCGTGGCGGTGCGGAGTTCGGCGAATGTGCAATCCGGTGCCGTGAGCCGGAACTCCACGATGCTGCACGGCGTTTTCGTAGTAGTCGCCGCGCTGCTGATGGTTCCGGTCCTGGACCTCATCCCGCTCGCCTCGCTCGCCGCCCTGGTGATGGCCGTCGGCATCCAGATGGTGTCGCTGCACCACATCCGCACGGTGACCCGCCACAGAGAAGTGCTGGTGTACGCCGTCACCACACTCGGCGTGGTGTTCCTGGGCGTCCTGGAGGGAGTGGCGCTCGGGGTCGCCGTGGCCGTCGCCGTAGCCATGCACCGCCTCACCCGCACCCGTATCACGCACGAAGAGAAGGGAGGAGTCCATCACGTACATGTATGCGGACAGCTGACGTTCCTGGCGGTCCCCCGGCTCAGCCGGTCCCTGCATCTCGTACCCCAAGGCGCCCACGCCGTGGTGGAGTTGGACGGTTCGTTCATGGACCACGCGGCGTACGAGTCACTGCAGGACTGGCGGACCTCACACACCGCGCAGGGCGGCACCACCGAGCTGACCGGTTGTCGCACGGGGATCCGGACCAGCGAGCGGCCGGCCTCCGCCGAGTGCCACTGCCGACCTTGGACACCGTGGCGCAACCACCAGTGCGCCATGCCATCCGGCGGCCGGGACGGCCGGGACGGCTCGTCGGGCGACGGCACGTCCGGACACCGGATGCCTGACGAGACCGGGCTGCCGACCACCGAGCCCGGCGCACGAGGCGGCGTAGGCCGCGGAGGAGACAGCGACGGCGCGGGTGCCGGCACCCACCCGTTCCCCGCCGCCTCCGGCCCTGGCACGAACCCAGTCGCCTCGGACACCGGCTCGGGCCCAACTCCCGGCTCCAGCACGGACTCCGCCTCGGGCTCGGGCTCGGAACCGGGTTTGGGTCCGGGTTCGGGTTCGGGTTCGGGTTCGGGTTCAGCCTCGGGCTCGGGTGCGGGCGCTGGATCGGAACCGGGTTCGGACACGGGCTCGGGCGTCGGCTCAGAACCGTGCTCGGACTCGGGCGTCGGCTCGCAACCGGGCTCGGGCTCGGGCCAAGGCTCTCGCTCCGGCACGGGCGCCGGCAGCGGCACCGGCACCGGCATCCGTGTCGGCGTCCGCTCCGCAGGCGGTCCCGACACTCGCACGGGTACCTGGGCCCTCACCGGAACCGGTACGAGCGCCGCCCACAGCTTCGGTGGGCATGAACTGGCCCGTGGGATCAGCGCGTTCCAGCGCAACACCGCGCCCCTGGTGCGAAATGAGCTGGCACGGCTGGCGCGGGAGGGGCAGCGGCCATCCCAGCTCTTCCTCACCTGCGCCGACTCCCGGCTCGTCACGTCGATGATCACTTCCAGTGGTCCCGGCGACCTCTTCGTCGTCCGCAATGTCGGCAACCTGGTGCCGCCGCCGGGCGAGGAGTGGGGCGACGACTCGGTGGGGGCCGCGATCGAGTACGCGGTGGACGTGCTGAAGGTGCGGTCCATCACGGTGTGCGGGCACTCCGGGTGCGGGGCCATGCAGGCCCTGCTCAACTCCGCCCCCGGGGACGGGCAGACGCCGCTCGGCCGGTGGCTGCGGCACGGGGAGCCGAGCCTGAAGCGGATGGCCGACGACAGCCGCCCCTGGGCACGGCTGGCCGGACGGTCGGCCGCGGACGCGGTCGAGCAGCTCTGCCTGACCAATGTGGTCCAGCAGTTGGAGCACCTGTATGCCCATGACTCGGTGGCGCGGGCGCGGGCGGAAGGCGGTCTGGAACTGCACGGGATGTACTTCCACGTGGGCGAGGCACAGGCGTATCTGCTCGGCGGGACGATCGGGGACGAGGTGTTCCAGCACGTGCCGGGTACGGAGGAGCCCTGACGGGCTTCGGGGGCAGGCCCGTCGTGGCTCGGCGACACGCCGGGCTGTGGCGGGGGCGGCGGTGAGTCCGCGGGACGCTGGTGGCACTCTTGGCGGCGCGGGTCCGTCCGCCGTGGCCGAAACGCCTGCATTCCTCGGCGGCGGGCGCTCGGTTGCCGTGGGTGTGAACTCGGGGAGGTCGGCGTCCGTGGGTAGAAGTAGCCGCGCCCCGCACAGAGGTCTAAACCAATTAATGGTCGGCCCTTGTCATCGGCCCCCTGGGTCTGATGAGCTGTGGCCTGGGACACAACGGACACCCTTCGAAAGGGAGATGTCGTGAGCAACGAAAGCCTGGCCAACCTCTTGAAGGAGGAGCGACGCTTCGCGCCGCCCGCTGACCTGGCCGCGCACGCCAACGTCACGGCAGAGGCGTACAAACAGGCCAAGGCTGACAGGCTCGGCTTCTGGGCCGCGCAGGCCCGCCGCCTTACCTGGGCCGAGGAGCCGACGGAGACGCTGGACTGGTCGACCCCGCCGTTCGCCAAGTGGTTCAAGGACGGTCGGCTCAACGTCGCGTACAACTGCGTGGACCGGCATGTCGAGGCCGGGCTGGGCGACCGGGTCGCCATTCACTTCGAGGGCGAGCCCGGCGACAGCCGCGCGATCACCTACGCCGAGCTGAAGGACGAGGTCTCCAAGGCCGCGAACGCTCTGCTGGAGCTGGGGGTCCGTGCCGGTGACCGGGTCGCGATCTATATGCCGATGATCCCGGAGACGGCGATCGCGATGCTGGCCACGGCCCGTATCGGCGCCGCGCACTCGGTGGTCTTCGGCGGGTTCTCGGCGGACGCGCTCGCCACGCGCATCCAGGACGCCGACGCCAAGGTGGTCGTCACCTCCGACGGCGGCTGGCGGCGCGGCAAGCCGTCCGCGCTCAAGCCGGCCGTGGACGAAGCGATCGCGCGCGTGGACAACGTGGAGCACGTGCTGGTCGTGCGCCGCACCGGTCAGGAGGTCGCCTGGCACGACGAGCGGGACGTGTGGTGGCACGAGATCGTCGAGCGGCAGTCCGCCGAGCACACGCCGGAGCCGTTCGAGGCGGAGCACCCGCTGTTCATCCTCTACACGTCCGGCACGACGGGTAAGCCGAAGGGCATCCTGCACACCTCCGGCGGCTACCTCACCCAGGTGGCGTACACCCACCACGCCGTCTTCGACCTCAAGCCGGAGACGGACGTGTACTGGTGCACGGCGGACGTCGGCTGGGTCACCGGGCACTCCTACATCGTCTACGGGCCGCTGGCCAACGGCGCCACCCAGGTCATGTACGAGGGCACGCCGGACACCCCGCACCAGGGCCGCTTCTGGGAGATCGTGCAGAAGTACGGGGTGACGATCCTGTACACGGCGCCCACCGCCATCCGCACGTTCATGAAGTGGGGCGACGACATCCCCGCGAAGTTCGATCTCAGCAGCCTGCGCGTGCTGGGGTCTGTCGGTGAGCCGATCAACCCCGAGGCCTGGATCTGGTACCGCAAGCACATCGGCGCGGACCGCACCCCGGTCGTGGACACCTGGTGGCAGACCGAGACCGGCGCGATGATGATCTCGCCGCTGCCCGGCGTGACCGAGGCCAAGCCGGGCTCCGCGCAGCGGCCGCTGCCCGGCATCTCCGCCACGGTCGTCGACGACGAGGCGAACGAGGTGCCCGACGGCGGCGGTGGCTATCTCGTCCTGACCGAGCCGTGGCCGTCGATGCTGCGCACCATCTGGGGCGACGACCAGCGGTTCCTCGACACCTACTGGTCGCGGTTCGAGGGCAAGTACTTCGCGGGCGACGGGGCGAAGAAGGACGAGGACGGGGACATCTGGCTCCTCGGCCGTGTCGACGACGTGATGCTGGTGTCCGGCCACAACATCTCGACGACCGAGGTCGAGTCCGCGCTGGTCTCGCATCCGTCGGTCGCCGAGGCGGCCGTCGTCGGCGCGGCGGACGAGACGACGGGGCAGGCGATCGTCGCGTTCGTGATCCTTCGGGGTACGGCGTCCGAGGACGACGGTCTGGTCGGCGAGCTGCGCAACCACGTCGGTGCCACGCTCGGTCCCATCGCCAAGCCGAAGCGGATTCTGCCGGTGGCGGAGCTGCCGAAGACCCGCTCCGGCAAGATCATGCGCCGTCTGCTGCGCGACGTCGCGGAGAACCGCCAGCTCGGTGACGTCACCACGCTGACGGACTCGACGGTCATGGATCTCATCCAGGCGAAGCTGCCGGCGGCGCCGAGCGAGGACTGACCAGCACCGCCGGAGGGGACGCCTTGACAGCGGGGCGTCCCCTCTGCGCACAACCGTGCGTACAACGTGCCGAAGGTCCCCCGTGGCGCGTTGGGTAAAAGGTAAAAT
Organism: Streptomyces sp. NPDC001508; assembly: GCF_040298665.1. Classification (NCBI taxonomy): domain Bacteria; kingdom Bacillati; phylum Actinomycetota; class Actinomycetes; order Kitasatosporales; family Streptomycetaceae; genus Streptomyces; species Streptomyces sp. NPDC001508. The sequence continues at coordinate 161,842 of NZ_JBEPAP010000008.1, read as the reverse complement.
AAGGGAAGCGTCAAAAGAACAACAAGATCCACAAGGTGTGCCGGGAAGTCTGGTCGGCATGTGCTCTGCCATGCCCACCGACCGGAGGTCTTCACTGTGACCGCGCCCCGCACCACCACCGCTCGCAAGGTTCTCGGCCGGCTCTCGCTGCCCGAGCGGAGGTTCGTCGGGGACGCGCTGCGCACCGAGACGGTCGGCGGCGTGCTGCTGCTCGTGGCCGCCGTCGCCGCGCTGATCTGGGCGAACATACCCGCGCTCGGGCACAGCTACGAAAGCGTCGGCCACTTTCACCTGGGCCCCGCCTCCCTCGGCCTGAATCTGTCCGTCGAGCACTGGGCGGCCGACGGACTGCTGGCCGTCTTCTTCTTCGTCGCCGGGATCGAACTGAAGCGCGAGCTCGTCGCCGGTGACCTGCGTGATCCGAAGGCCGCTGTCCTCCCCGTCGTGGCGGCCCTGTGCGGGATGGCCGTACCGGCCCTCGTCTACACCCTGACCAATCTCGTCGGCGGCGGCTCCACCGACGGCTGGGCCGTGCCGACCGCCACCGACATCGCCTTCGCGCTGGCCGTGCTCGCGGTCATCGGGACCTCCCTGCCGAGCGCCCTGCGCGCCTTCCTGCTGACGCTCGCCGTCGTGGACGACCTGTTCGCGATCCTGATCATCGCCGTCTTCTTCACGAACCGGCTCGACTTCGCCGCGCTCGGCGGCGCCGTGGCCGGTCTCATCGTCTTCTGGATGCTGCTGCGCAAGGGCGTGCGCGGCTGGTACGTGTACGTGCCACTCGCGGTCGTCATCTGGGCGCTGATGTACAACAGCGGTATCCACGCCACCATCGCCGGCGTGGCGATGGGCCTGATGATCCGCTGCACCACCCACAAGGGTGAAGACCGCTCGCCCGGCGAGCGGATCGAGCACCTTGTGCGCCCGCTGTCGGCGGGGCTCGCGGTGCCGCTGTTCGCGCTGTTCAGCGCCGGTGTGTCCATCTCCGCGCGGGCGCTCGGCGACGTGTTCACCCAGCCGGAGACCCTCGGCGTCGTACTCGGCCTGTTCATCGGCAAGACGGTCGGCATCTTCGGCGGCACCTGGCTCACGGCGCGCTTCACCCGTGCCTCGCTCAGCGACGACCTCGCCTGGCCCGACGTGTTCGCGCTCGCGACCCTCGCCGGCATCGGCTTCACCGTGTCGTTGCTGATCGGCGAACTCGCCTTCGTCGGCGATGCGGTGCTGACCGACGAGGTCAAGGCGGCCGTACTGACCGGCTCGCTCCTCGCGGCCCTGTGCGCGACGGTTCTGCTGAAGATGCGCAACGCCAAGTACCGCCGCCTGTGCGAGGAGGAGGAACGGGACGAGGACAGCGACGGCATCCCGGACGTCTACGAGGAGGACGATCCGGCCTACCACCTGCGCATGGCGGACATCTACGAGCGCAAGGCCGCCGAACACCGTCGACTGGCCCGGGCGAAGGCCGACGCACGCGAGGGGCTTGCCGAAGTGCCGGGCGGGGCAGGCGAGCAGAACGACCGTCCGGCATGATCTGACGAGACGGTACAAATTACGGGACCGTACGCAGTCAGGCAGAAGACGGATCCGTACGCGCGGCGTACGCAGAAAAGGGAGACCGCGATGAGCGCACCCGACGACAGCCCGGTCGGCGCCGAACGGAGCATCGGCCAGCTGGTCGCCTCGGCGACCAGCGAGATGTCGGCACTGGTGCACGACGAGATCGCGCTGGCCAAGGCCCAGCTGAGGCAGGACGTCAAGCGGGGCGCGGCGAGCGGCGGCGCCTTCACGGTGGCCGGCCTGGTCCTGCTGTTCTCCCTGCCGATGCTCAACTTCGCCCTCGCCTATGGCATTCGGACCTGGAGCGGCTGGAACCTCGCCGTCTGCTTCCTGCTGTCCTTCGCGGCGAACGTCCTGGTCACCGCCGTCCTCGGGCTGATGGGCCTGTACTTCGCGCAGAAGGCCAAGAAGGGCAAGGGACCGCAGAAGGTGGCCGCGTCCATGAAGGAGTCGGCGGGCGTCCTGCAGAACGCCAAGCCGCACCCGCGCCCGGAGCTGCCGCAGGATCGTGTACCCGAAGCCATCGAGGCTGTGGCACGCTCGTCGTCATGACGGACCCCGCCGCTCCCTCGGCCGTACGGATCGAAGGTCCCTGGACACACCGGGACGTCGCCGCCAACGGCGCCCGCTTCCACATGGCGGAGCTGGGCGACGGCCCACTCGTGCTGCTGCTGCACGGCTTCCCTCAGTTCTGGTGGACCTGGCGGCGGCAACTGGTCGCGCTCGCCGACGCGGGCTTCCGGGCCGTTGCCATGGATCTGCGGGGCGTGGGCGGCAGCGACCGCACCCCGCGCGGATACGACCCCGCCAACCTCGCCCTCGACGTCACCGGCGTGATCCGCTCCTTGGGCGAGCCGGACGCCGCGCTGGTCGGCCATGACCTCGGCGGCTATCTGGCGTGGACGGCCGCCGCGATGCGCCCCAAGCTCGTCCGGCGCCTCGCGGTCGTCTCGATGCCGCACCCGCGACGCTGGCGCGCCGCGATGCTGCGGGACGCCAGGCAGACGGTCGCCGGCTCCTACATCTGGGGCTTCCAGCGGCCGTGGGTGCCCGAGCGGCAGCTCACCGCCGATGACGGCGCGCTCGTGGGCCGGCTCATCCACGACTGGTCCGGGCCCAAGCCGCCGGACGAGCACACGGTGGAGACGTATCAGCGCGCGATGTGCATCCCGTCGACCGCGCACTGCGCTATCGAGCCGTACCGCTGGATGGTGCGGTCACTGGCCCGCCCGGACGGCATCCAGTTCAACCGCCGTATGAAACGGCCGGTGCGCGTGCCCACGCTGCATCTGCACGGCTCGCTCGACCCCGTGATGCGCACGCGCAGCGCGGCCGGCTCGGGCGAGTACGTCGAAGCGCCCTACCGCTGGCGGCTGTTCGACGGGCTGGGGCACTTCCCCCACGAGGAGGACCCGGTCGCCTTCTCCTCCGAACTCGTCAACTGGCTGAAAGACCCCGAACCCGATCGGTGACCGCGCCGATGCGCCCGGTATCCGGACGGGAACATCTGTCGTACGAACGGCCACATGCCCGGCGCATACGCCGATTGAGGGGCCTCGGGGCGGTTATCGACCTTGGGGCAGGGGCAGAGGTCCGGGTATGGGCTGGACGCACGACTACAGTGACGCACCCCGCAACCGCCGCTCGGCCAGTGGCCTGAATTCCCATCGGCCGGGCACTCCACAGGCAGCACCGGAGACGGACCTGCGCGTGGGAATCCCACGCATCCTGCGCCGCCGGGCCCGCTGGGTCTCGGTACGCCTGCGTCACGCCCGCAGCTGAGCACCCCGCCGGTCCGCCCTACAGGGCGCAGCTGTCGGTCCCCACCTGCTCGTTCGCCGTACGTCCCCGGACGATGTCCTGCTGGATCTCGTCGGCCGTGAGCGCGTACCCGGTCTCGGCGTCGTCGAGGGACTTCGCGAACACCACGCCGTACACCTTGCCGTCGGGCGTGAGCAGCGGGCCGCCGGAGTTGCCCTGGCGGACGGTCGCGTACAGGGAGTAGACGTCACGGCGGACGGTGCCGCGGTGGTAGATGTCCGGGCCGTTGGCCGTGATGCGGCCGCGCACGCGCGCGGCACGGACGTCGTACGCCCCGTTCTCCGGGAACCCCGCGACGATCGCGCTGTCGCCGCTCGCCGCGTCGTGGGACGTGAACCGCAGGGCGGGCGCCCTGAGGTCCGGTACGTCGAGTACGGCGATGTCGCGCCGCCAGTCGTAGAGGACGACCTTCGCGTCATATCTGCGGCCGACCCCGCCTATCTGCACGGTGGGCTCGTCCACGCCGCCGACCACATGCGCGTTGGTCATGATGCGGCGGTCGGCGAAGACGAAGCCGGTGCCCTCCAGGACCTTGCCGCACTTCTGGGCGGTGCCCATGACCTTCACGATGGAGTCCTGGGCGCGGGTGGCCACCGCGCTGCCCGCCAGCGCCGGGTCGGGCGGCTGGACGTCGGTGATCGGCTCGTTCGAGAACGGGCTGAAGACCTGCGGGAAGCCGTTCTGCGCGAGGACCGAGGAGAAGTCCGCGAACCAGGTGTCGGCCTGCGTGGGCAACGCCCGGGAGACCCCGAGCAGCACCTTGGAGCTGCGGACCTCCTTGCCCAGGGTCGGCAGTGTCGTACCGGCGAGGGCCGAACCGATCAGCCAGGCGACCAGCAGCATCGCCACGACGTTGACGAGCGCGCCGCCCGTCGCGTCCAGGGCGCGGGCCGGTGACCATGTGATGTGCCGGCGCAGCTTGTTGCCGAGGTGGGTGGTCAGTGCCTGCCCGACGGAGGCACAGACGATGACGACGACCACCGCGACGACGGCGGCGGTCGTGTTGACCTGCGCGTTGTCGGTGAGGGCGTCCCAGATGACGGGCAGCACATAGACCGCGACGAGCCCGCCGCCGAGGAAGCCGATCACCGACAGGATGCCGACGACAAAGCCCTGGCGGTAGCCCACGATCGCGAACCAAACGGCAGCGATCAGCAGCAGGATGTCCAGCACATTCACTTGTTCAAGCCTCGCCTCGTCACGCTCCGGTCCGACCGGCCCGGCCGGAGTGCCGAGGGGAGTCCCCCGGGAAAACACAACACGGACGCCACCCTGTCATGACCGCCAGTCGAGCGGGACCTGCCTGTCTCCGTCCCACGGGCGCTCCCAGCCGGCGTAGTGCAGCAGGCGGTCGATGATCCCCGCCGTGAAGCCCCACACCAGCGCCGATTCGACCAGGAATGCCGGACCTCGGTGGCCGCGGGGGTGGACGGCGGTGGCTCTGTTGGCCGGGTCCGTGAGATCCGCCACGGGGACGGTGAAGACCCGCGCGGTCTCGTTCGGATCGACGACGCCGACCGGGCTGGGCTCGCGCCACCAGCCGAGGACCGGTGTCACGACGAAGCCGCTGACCGGGATGTACAGCTTGGGCAGCACACCGAAGAGCTGGACCCCGCAGGGGTCGAGCCCGGTCTCCTCCTCGGCCTCGCGGAGAGCGGCCCGCAGCGGCCCGTCGGCCGTCGGGTCGCCGTCCTCGGGGTCGAGGGCGCCGCCGGGGAAGGCGGGCTGGCCGGCGTGCGAGCGCAGGGAGCCCGCGCGCTCCATGAGAAGCAGTTCGGGGCCGCGCTCGCCCTCGCCGAACAGGACCAGCACGGCCGACTGTCGTCCCGTCCCGTTCTTCGGTGGCAGAAAGCGGCTGAGCTGCAGCGGCTCGACCGTCTCCGCGGCGTGCACCACCGGGTCCAGCCAGCCGGGAAGCCCCTCCTTGCTGAGCGTCACCGGTCCGGTCCGCGTAGGGAGCGGGTGCATGCTCTTCGCGTGCGTAGCGTCGGCACGCGTCCCGTTCACGTGCGCGGTGCCCGTACGCGTAGTGCTCGCGTCCGCGTTGCCTGAATGCGGACCGCCGGTGTGCGTCCCGCTGGTGTGCGCCATGACCACCCCCGTTCTGCCGAGTCCAACGCCCTGTGGGGCCGGGATCGTTCCAGCCGGTCAAGCCAGGTTGACCGGCCTGTCACCCGGCCCCCAGCGGCGGCGCCGGCCTGCCGCCCGCGTCGAGGTAGGCCTGCGGCGGCTTGAGCCGCTGGCCGGGGAAGCCGCCCTTCTCGTACTTCAGCAGCTTCTTCGCCTTCTCCGGGTCGGTCTCGCCCTCGCCGTACGCCGGGCAGAGCGGGGCGATGGGGCAGGCGCCGCAGGCGGGCTTGCGGGCGTGGCAGATGCGGCGGCCGTGCCAGATGACGTGGTGCGAGAGGTCCGTCCAGTCGTTCTTCGGGAACAGCGCGCCGACGGCTGCCTCGATCTTGTCGGGGTCCGTCTCCTCGGTCCACTTCCAGCGCCGCACCAGCCGCTGGAAGTGAGTGTCCACGGTGATCCCTGGGCGGCCGAAGGCGTTGCCGAGGACGACGAAGGCGGTCTTGCGGCCGACGCCCGGCAGCTTCACGAGGTCTTCTAGGCGGCCGGGGACCTCGCCGCCGAACTGCTCGGCCAGCGCCTTGGACAGCCCTATGACCGACTTCGTCTTGGCCCGGAAGAAGCCGCACGGCCTCAGGATCTCCTCGACCTCCTCCGGGTTGGCGACGGCCAGGTCCTCGGGCGAGGGGTACTTGGCGAAGAGCGTCGGGGTCGTCTGGTTGACCCTGAGGTCGGTGGTCTGAGCGGACAGGACCGTGGCGATCAGCAGCTGGAAGGGGTTCTCGAAGTCCAGCTCGGGGTGGGCGTACGGGTACACCTCGGCGAGTTCGCGGTTGATCCGGCGGGCCCGGCGGACGAGCGCGGCACGCGACTCGTTCTTCGGGGGCTTCGCGACGGCCGCCTTCTCGGCACCAGACGCTCGGGCGGCCACCCTCTTGGCAGCTGCCTTCTTGGCGGACGTTTTCTTGGCGGGTGCCTTCTTGGCGACGGCCGGCTTCGTGGCGGCCGCGTTCTCTGCCGCCTTCTTGACGCCCGTCGACTTCACGGGTGCCGCCTTCTTCGCCGGGGCCGCCTCCTTCGCGGCATCCGCCTCACTCGCGGACACCGGGGCCGCCTTCTCTGTCGACGCCTTTTCTACCGATTTCACCTTTTTACTACCACCGCCCGGGCCCTGTTCGCCCACAGCGGAATCACGACGTACAACCACCCGCCCAGCCCCCTCGGCCTGTGCTCTACCGGCGATTTGGACACCCGGCCAGCCTAAGCCCCGGCACCGACATCCGGTCCGGACCCCTGGGATCAGCCCCCGATTGGCCCCCTGGCGCTTACCTCGGGACACCTGTGCGGCATCCTTGTGACAGATCACACTGTTTGGACCGTCCGGCAAAATGGGGAACACGGTCCCCTGGTACACCGGGGGAGCAAGATCCCTTGAGCAGGTCGACAAGGAGAGAACTCGTGGACGACGTTCTGCGGCGCAACCCGCTCTTCGCGGCTCTCGACGACGAGCAGGCCGCGGAGCTGCGCGCCTCCATGAGTGAGGTGACCCTGGCGCGCGGCGACTCCCTCTTCCACGAGGGCGACCCGGGCGACCGGCTGTACGTGGTCACCGAGGGCAAGGTCAAGCTGCACCGCACCTCCCCCGACGGCCGCGAGAACATGCTGGCCGTCGTCGGCCCCAGTGAGCTGATCGGCGAGCTGTCGCTGTTCGACCCGGGCCCGCGTACGGCGACCGCGACCGCGCTGACCGAGGTCAAGCTGCTCGGTCTCGGCCACGGCGACCTCCAGCCCTGGCTGAACGCGCGTCCGGAGGTGGCCGGCGCCCTGCTGCGCGCCGTCGCCCGCCGCCTGCGCAAGACCAATGACGCAATGTCGGACCTCGTCTTCTCCGACGTGCCCGGCCGTGTGGCGCGCGCCCTGTTGGACCTCTCCCGCCGTTTCGGCGTGCAGTCCGAGGAGGGCATCCACGTCGTCCACGACCTCACGCAGGAGGAGCTGGCCCAGCTGGTCGGCGCGTCCCGCGAGACCGTGAACAAGGCGCTCGCCGACTTCGCCCAGCGCGGGTGGCTCCGCCTGGAGGCGCGGGCCGTGATCCTGCTGGACGTCGAGCGGCTCGCCAAGCGTTCCCGCTGACCCTCCGGGGCAGCCGCCCCGACGACGGCGAGGCAGGCCTGGGCACGATCCCGGCCAAGGGCCTCGCCCGAGGGCCGTACGGCGGCCCCCACGCGCGTGTGCCGACGCGGTACGCGTGCGTGGGGCGCGAGGGCGTCGCCGCGTCGGCGGCCCGGGCGGGATCACCGCCTTCACCAGCGCGAGCGGACCGCAGGCGTGGCAGCTGCTGACGGCGGCCGAGTACGGCTGGGAACCGGTCGGCGGCCTCTTCTTCCCGCGGCGTACGTCGCGGACCTGGGCGCATGGCGCGTGGGAGTACGCGCGCGTGCAGGGCGTGAAGCGACTGTCAGGCTCGGCCTCCGTCCCCGGGTTGGGGAGTACGCGCGCGTGCAGGATGTGAAGACCGGCTGACCGCACCATCTCGGGCCGGGCGGACCCGGCCCGGCCGGCACATGCGCGTCGGTCACGCCCCGGCGACGAGCGGATCAGCCCGGCCCGACGCCGGCGCAACAAGACACCCGCGCAACTCGACGCCCCGCTCGACACCCGCGCAACTCGACGCCTCGCCCGGCGCCCGCGTCCGCCCCGCTAGATCAGGCCGTGTTCGCCGAGGTATTCCAGTTGGGCCCGTACCGACAGTTCCGCCGCAGGCCACAGGGAGCGGTCCACGTCGGCGTAGACGTGGGCCACCAGCTCGGCCGGGGTGCGGTAGCCGTCCTCGACAGCCGTCTCGATCTGGGCGAGCCGGTGGGCGCGGTGGGCGAGATAGAACTCGACAGCGCCCTGGGCGTCCTCCAGGACCGGGCCGTGGCCCGGCAGCACGGTGTGGACGCCGTCGTCGACCGTGAGGGACCTCAGCCGTCGCAGGGAGTCCAGATAGTCGCCCAGGCGGCCGTCGGGGTGGGCCACGACCGTCGTGCCGCGGCCGAGGACGGTGTCCCCGGTCAGTACCGCCCGATCGGCCGGGAGGTGGAAGCACAGCGAGTCAGCGGTGTGGCCCGGGGTGGGTACGACCCGCAGCTCCAGGCCGCCGATGGTGACCACGTCCCCCGCGCCCAGCCCCTCGTCGCCGAGCCGTAGCGCCGGGTCCAGCGCGCGCACCTTGGTGCGGGTCAGTTCGGCGAACCGGGCAGCCCCCTCCGCATGGTCGGGATGGCCGTGTGTGAGCAGGGTCAGCGCGACGCGCCTGCCCGCCTTCTCTGCCGTGTCCACGACCGTGCGGAGGTGGTCGTCGTCCAGCGGGCCCGGGTCGATGACCACGGCCAGGTCGGAGTCGGGCTCCGAGACGATCCAGGTGTTGGTGCCGTCCAGGGTCATGGCGGAGGCGTTGGGCGCGAGCACGTTGACGGCCCGCGCGGTGGCGGGGCCCGAGAGGACCTTGCCCCGGGGCCGGCCGGGCAGGGCTGCTGCGTCCGTCATGCGGGGCCTCCACCGGTGGGGGCGGTCGGTGCGGTCGGGATGTGCTTGGTGAACTCGTCGTGGCCCGGCCAGGCCAGCACGATCCCGCCGTCGACCAGGCGCGCGCGGGCCAGCACGGGCGTCATGTCGCGCGCGGGCGCGGCGGCCAGCGCCTCGGCCGCGGTCGCGTACGACGACAGCTGCCGCAGGGTCGCGATGGTGGGCGGCATCATCAGCAGCTCGCCCCTGTCGTACCCGGCCGCGGCCTCGGTGGGCCGGATCCACACCGTGCGGTCGGCCTCCGTGGAGGCGTTGCGGGTGCGCTGGCCCGTCGGGAGCACGGCCACGAAGAACCAGGTGTCGTAGCGGCGGGACTCGAACTCCGGGGTGATCCAGCGGGTCCAGGCGGCGAGCAGGTCGGAGCGCAGCACCAGTCCGCGGCGGTCCAGGAACTCGGCGAAGGACAGCTCGCGGGCGACCAGGGCGGCACGGTCCGCCTCCCAGTCCTCGCCGGTGGTGTCACCGGCCACCGACGCGGCCGTCGGCCCGGCCAGCAGGACGCCCGCCTCCTCGTACGTCTCCCGTACGGCAGCGCAGACGATGGCCTGCGCCCCCGACTCGTCGACGCCCAGCCGCTCGGCCCACCACGCGCGCGTGGGGCCCGCCCAGCGGACCTGGTGGTCGTCGTCGCGGGAGTCGACGCCGCCGCCGGGATACGCGTACGCGCCTCCGGCGAAGGCCATGGAGGCGCGTCTGCGCAGCAGGTGGACGGCAGGGCCGTGCGGGGTGTCCTTCAGGAGCAGCACCGTGGCCGCGCGTCTGGCGGGCACCGGTGTGAGGGTGCCTTCCGAGAGCGCGCGGATGCGGTCCGGCCACTCCCGTGGATACCACTGCCCGTTCGCCATGGGCGGAGGCTATCCCGATGTGAGCGAATGTTCGAGAGGTGCCCGAGGCCGGGCCTCACGGCACCAGCTCGACCTGGACCTCCACCTCCACCGGGGCGTCCAGCGGCAGCACGGCGACGCCGACCGCGCTGCGCGCGTGCACGCCCTTCTCGCCCAGGACCTCGGCGAGCAGTTCGCTGGCGCCGTTGACGACACCGGGCTGGCCCGTGAAGTCCGCGGCCGAGGCCACAAAGCCGACGACCTTCACCACGCGCGCGATGCGGTCCAGGTCGCCCGTGACGGACTTGACGGCGGCCAGGGCGTTGAGCGCGCAGGTGCGGGCCAGGTCCTTGGCCTCCTCGGCGGTGACCTCGGCACCCACCTTGCCGGTGACCGGCAGCTTGCCCTGAACCATGGGCAGCTGGCCCGAGGTGTAGACGTACACGCCGGTCCGCACGGCCGGCTGGTAGGCAGCCAGCGGCGGCACGACCTCCGGCAGGGTCAGACCGAGTTCTGCGAGCCTCGTCTCGACGGCGCCCATCACTGCTTCTCCCTCTTCAGGTAGGCCACCAGCTGCTCGGGGTTCGGCCCGGGCACGACCTGGACGAGCTCCCAGCCGTCCTCGCCCCAGGTGTCCAGAATCTGCTTCGTGGCATGGACGAGCAGCGGCACGGTTGCGTACTCATACTTTACGGGTGACACGATGGACCTCTTGATTCCCAAGCTGGTGAAGCTGAATGACCGTTCGCGGAGCAGGCTATACGCGGCAATCGGTCACCCCCGGGATCAGGGGCGGTACGAAGCGGGCCCGGCAGGGGAGCCACACCCCACACCGCCCGGCACGGCACCCCGCCGCGTTGTCGCGGGCACCCGGCCCACCCACCAAGGCACTGCGCCGCCGTGCCACGCCTCACACGAGACGACGCGGAAAAGCGCCCCATCTCTGCGAGACGGCCTAGACAGTACGCGGCACGGTTGCGTATTCCCACTTGGTCATGCGGCGACTGTATCCGCTGTTATCCACAGCCTCCCGCGTAGCCCGACGGCGGACTGGTTAGGCTCGAAGACGTGAGCAGGCTCCAGGTCGTCAGCGGCAAGGGCGGGACCGGAAAGACCACGGTCGCCGCGGCTCTCGCGCTGGCCCTCGCCACCGAGGGGAAGCGAACGCTTCTCGTGGAGGTCGAGGGCAGGCAGGGCATCGCACAGCTCTTCGAGACAGAGGCGCTGCCCTACGAGGAGCGGAAGATCGCCGTCGCTCCGGGTGGCGGCGAGGTGTACGCCCTCGCCATCGATCCCGAACTGGCTCTTCTGGACTACCTCCAGATGTTCTACAAGCTGGGCGGTGCGGGCCGCGCCCTGAAGAAGCTCGGGGCCATCGACTTCGCCACCACCATCGCGCCGGGCCTCAGGGATGTCCTGCTGACCGGCAAGGCGTGCGAGGCGGTGCGCCGCAAGGACAGGAACGGCCGGTTCGTGTACGACTACGTCGTCATGGACGCGCCCCCGACGGGGCGCATCGCCCGCTTCCTGAACGTCAACGACGAGGTCGCGGGCCTGGCGAAGATCGGCCCGATACACAATCAGGCGCAGGCCGTGATGCGGGTGCTGAAGTCTCCGGAGACCGCCGTGCACCTGGTCACCCTCCTGGAGGAGATGCCGGTCCAGGAGACCGCGGACGGTATCGCCGAACTGCGGGCGGCCCGGCTGCGGGTGGGCCGGGTCATCGTGAACATGGTGCGGCCGGAGGTGCTGGACGCGGCCGGCCTCGACCTCGTACGCACCGTGCCGCGGACCGCCGTGGCCCGTTCGCTGTCGGCCGCCGGGCTGGGCGGGGCGCGGCGCGGTGGGAACGCCGAGCGGCTGGTGGACCCGCTCCTCGAGCAGGCCACGGAGTACGCCGAGCGGTACGCGCTGGAGCAGGAGCAGCGCGCGGTCCTGGGCGAGCTGGAGCTGCCGCTGCACGAACTGCCGCTGCTCGCCGAGGGCATGGACCTCGCGGGCCTGTACGAACTCGCCACCGAGCTGCGCGAACAGGGGATGACATGAGTCCGGACCCGGCCCACGCACAGGACACCGCCCGCCATCGTCTCTCCCCCGCGCGCGTGCTCGACATCGATCCGCTGCTCGACGATCCCGAGACCCGGATCGTGGTGTGCTGCGGTTCGGGCGGGGTCGGCAAGACCACCACCGCGGCGGCCCTGGGGCTGCGGGCCGCCGAGCGCGGCCGGAAGGTGGTGGTGCTCACCATCGACCCGGCGCGGCGGCTGGCCCAGTCGATGGGCATCGACTCGCTGGACAACGTGCCGCGCCGGGTGAAGGGCACCGAGGACCGAGGAGGGGCATCGGACGACGACCCGGCCGGGGACGGCGGCGGGCGACGGGCCGGCGGGGAACTGCACGCCATGATGCTCGACATGAAGCGCACCTTCGACGAGGTCGTCGAGGCGCACGCGGATCCGGAGCGGGCCGCCGCGATCCTGGCCAACCCCTTCTACCAGTCGCTCTCGGCGGGCTTCGCGGGCACGCAGGAGTACATGGCGATGGAGAAGCTGGGCCAGCTGCGGGCAAAGGACGAGTGGGACCTCATCGTCGTCGACACCCCGCCGTCCCGCTCCGCGCTGGACTTCCTGGACGCGCCCAAGCGGCTCGGTTCCTTCCTGGACGGGCGGCTGATCCGGCTGCTGACGGCGCCGGCGAAGCTGGGCGGCTGGGCGGGGATGAAGTTCCTGAACGCCGGGATGTCGATGATGACCGGCACCCTGGGCAAGCTGTTGGGTGGTCAGCTGCTGAAGGACGTACAGACGTTCGTGGCCGCGATGGACACCACCTTCGGCGGCTTCCGTACCCGCGCGGACGCGACGTACAAGCTGCTCCAGGCGCCCGGTACGGCGTTCTTGGTGGTGGCGGCCCCGGAGCGGGACGCGCTGCGCGAGGCCGCCTACTTCGTGGAGCGGCTGGCCGCCGAGGACATGCCGCTCGTCGGTCTGGTGCTCAACCGCGTCCACGGCAGCGGCGCCGACCGGCTGTCGGCCGAGCGGGCGCTCGCCGCCGCGGAAAATCTTGAGGAGCCCGGCATTGTGGATCAGGGGGACGGGAAAGCTGGACTTCGTAACTCTCCCGAGACGCATGACAGTTCAGAGTCCCCCGCTGCTTCCTCCGTATCCGAGCCCCGCCCCCCGGGCACGGACCCGGACGTCGACCAGCTGACCGCAGGCCTGCTGAGGCTGCACGCCGACCGTATGCAACTGCTCTCCCGCGAGCAGCGCACGCGTGACCGCTTCACCGCGCGCCACCCCGAGGTGGCCGTGGTGGAAGTGGCCGCGCTCCCCGGTGACGTGCACGACCTCGCGGGGCTGCGGGACATCGGCGACCGGCTCGCGGCCAAACGGCCGGAGCTGCCCGAAACACACACCGATGCGTGAGACGGAGCGCGTACCGATGCGTGAGAGGAGACGCCCTCTCACGCATGAGAGAGGACGGCCTCTCAGCTGACCGCCGCGTAGTTCTCGTACACCTCGTCGTCGAGGGGCACGATCCCGGCCCCGCGTTCGTACTCCGAACGCGCGGTCTCCAGGAGCCTGCGCCAGGAGGTCACGGTGGGCCGCCTGCGCAGCAGTGCGCGGCGCTCGCGCTCCGTCATGCCTCCCCACACACCGAATTCGACACGATTGTCCAACGCATCGGCCAGGCATTCGGTGCGCACCGGACATCCGGTGCACACTGCCTTGGCCCTGTTCTGCGCTGCTCCCTGAACGAACAGTTCATCCGGATCGGTAGTGCGGCAGGCGGCCTGCGCACTCCAGTCGGTTACCCAGCCCATACCGGCGCCGTCCTCTCCCGAATCGAGGCTCCCCCACGGCGGCAGCGGCATATTCACCGCCGCCAGTTGAGGACGTTACGGAAGGCGGGCACAGCGCAACACCCCCTTCGGGCCCAATCTTGAATGGCCCGAACGGACTATGGGTAAGCGGCAGATCACCCGCGGGAGTGAGCTGGTGACATGCGTGATCATCCCGGCAAAGCGGGACAGTTATGGTGCGCCACAACGGACGCCAAGTGACACACGAGGCGGATTCGGACACGCCTCCAACACATCTCGACATGCCCGACGAAGGAACCCGTTCGAGAAAGCCGAGAAGATCCGGAACGATTCGGGGTTGCCGGACGTATTGATAGGTGACCGCGCTGCTGTGACAGTTGAGAGCAGCTTAGGCCAAGGCATATACGCGTGTCCGGCGAATGAGAACGTAGGCTGCCCCTATGCCAAAGAAGCGCTCGGGCGGTGGTCTGTCGCCAACGCAGCAGGCCGCCAAGTTCCTCGGTGTCAGTGTCCTCGCAGGAGCCGTCATGGCCGGCATCGCGCTGCCCGCGGCGGGCGCGCTCGGCCTCGCGGCCAAGGGTTCGGTGCAGGGATTCGACGAGATCCCCGCCAATCTGAAGAGTCCCCAGCTCAGCCAGCGGACCACGATCCTGGACAGCCAGGGTCAGCAGATCGCCACGGTCTATTCCCGGGACCGCACGGTGGTGGAGCTCAAGGACATCTCGCCGTACATGCAGAAGGCGATCGTCGCGATCGAGGACTCGCGCTTCTACCAGCACGGCGCGGTCGACCTCAAGGGCGTGCTGCGCGCCCTGAACAAGAACGCGCAGAGCGGCGGGGTCGCCCAGGGCGCCTCCACGCTCACCCAGCAGCTGGTGAAGAACTACTTCATCGAGGAGGCCGGCGACGACCCGACCAAGGTCGCCGAGGCCACCCAGCAGACACTGGGCCGCAAGGTCCGCGAGCTGAAGTACGCGATCCAGATCGAGGAGAAGCTCGGCAAGAAGAAGATCCTTGAGAACTACCTGAACATCACGTTCTTCGGACAGCAGGCCTACGGCGTCGAGGCCGCCGCCCAGCGCTACTTCTCCAAGCACGCCAAGGACCTCAGCCTCCAGGAATCGGCGCTCCTCGCGGGCATCGTGCAGTCCCCGAGCCGCTACGACCCGGTCAACGACGAGGCCGAGGCCACCAAGCGGCGCAACGTGGTCCTCCAGCGCATGGCCGAGGTCGGCGACGTCTCCCAGCAGGAGGCCGACAAGGCCAAACAGGCCCCGCTCGGGCTGAACGTCAGCCAGCCGAAGAACGGCTGCATCACCGCGGTCAAGGGCGCCAGTTTCTTCTGCAAGTACGTCGAGAACGTCTTCCTCAGCGACCCGGTTTTCGGCAAGACCAAGGAAGCCCGCGCGAAGGTCTGGAACCGCGGCGGCCTGACGATCCGCACCACCCTGGACCAGCAGGCCCAGGACTCGGTCCAGGCCTCGCTCAAGAACCACATCAACAAGTCGGACTCGGTCGCCGCCGCCGCCACCCTGGTCGAACCCGGCACCGGCAAGATCCTCGCCATGGGCCAGTCGAAGCCGTACGGCTACGCGAAGGACGAGACCGAGTACAACTACTCGGTCAACCGCGACATGGGCGGCTCCAACTTCGGCTTCCCGACCGGTTCGACCTTCAAGCCGTTCGTGGCCGCGGCGGCGGTCGAGGGCGGCAAGCCCCCGACGCAGGAGTACGCGTCGCCGTACAAGATGGAGTACCCGAGCCCGGTCCAGCGCTGCGACAGCCAGCCCTATGTCAACGTCGACCACACGACCGCCGAGAACGAGAACAAGTCGGAGGTCGGCCCGTACCGGATGAAGGAGGCGATGGCCAAGTCGGTCAACACCTACTTCGTCCAGATGATCGCCGACATCGGGCTGTGCCCGGTGATGAAGATGGCCGACGCGCTGCACGTGGTGCAGGGCAACGGCGACAAGCTGCCCCAGGAGCCCGCCATCGCGCTCGGCGCGGTGGGCCTGTCCCCGCTGACCATGGCGAGCGCGTACGCCACCTTCGCCTCGCGCGGCATGTACTGCACGCCGGTCGCCATCGAGTCGATCACCCAGAAGGTCGGCAACGAGCGGAAGTCCCTTGAGGTGCCGAAGTCGACGTGCTCGCGCGCGATGAGCGAGCAGACCGCCGACACGGTCAACACCCTGCTGCGCGGCGTGGTCGACTCGGGCACCGGCCAGCAGGCCGGCCTCACCGACCGAGAGAGCGCCGGCAAGACGGGCACCACGGACGAGCGCAAGAACGCCTGGTTCGTCGGCTACACGCCGAACATGTCCGGCGCGGTCTGGGTCGGCAGCCCCAAGCAGAACGTGAAGATGAGGAACATCACCATCGGCGGCGTCTACCGCCCGCTCGTCTACGGCGGTGAGGTCCCCGGCCCGATCTGGAAGGACGCCATGTCCGGCGCCCTGCAGGGCAAGCCCGTCCAGTCCTTCAATCTCATCGACATCCCGGACGACAACGGGGACGGCAACGGGCACGGCAGGGACCGGGGCGACCCAAACGGCAACGGCGACAACCGCGGCGGGGACAACGGCGGCCTCATCGGCGGCCTGACGGACGGCGGCGCGAACGGCAGCCCCAACCCGGCACCCACCCTCTCCTTCCCGGGCAACTTCATCCAGGGCCAGGGCAATGGTGGGCAGAACGGAAACGGGGGGCAGCGGCCTTAACGCTGAACGGGGGCGCGGCTTTGACGCCAGGGCACGCCGACGGAGGAGCGGCGGCCTCAACGCCCCGGCACACCAGCGGAGGAGCGGCGGCCTCAACGCCCCGGCACACCAGCGGAGGAGCGGCGGCCTCGACGCCCCGGCACACCAGCGGAGGAGCGGCGGATCGGGCGCTTCGGGGCCCGTGGCTCGGGGCGCTTCGCGTCGCGACTGGGGACACGGGCGCCTCAGTGGGGAGGCCGGTGCCTCCGGCGCTTTACGCAGGGACTGGCGGCACGGGCGCCTCGGCCGGGGGCCGGTGCCTCCGGGCGCGTGGCTGATGTTCGACGCGGCGGGGCCGCACTCTGACTGGGTGCGGCCCCGTTGCGTGAGGTGGGGGTGGGTTGGGTCGGCTCGGGAACGTCGAATGCCGTACGGCCGGTCGCCATGGGGCCCGGGGCCACTCCCGGTACGGAGGGGGCGACCTGCCAGCAGGGTTGGCACCGGACGGCCGGGCGAAGCCGGGGCCGCCGGGCTCACCCAGGACGAACGGTCCGGCATCGGGCTTGCCGGGCTCACCCAGGACGAGCGGTCCACCCCAAGGTGCGCTGGGCCACCGGTGCGGATGGGCCGCCGCCGGTGCGGATGGGCCGCCCCGGGCCGGACCCGGAGAGGGACCCCAGGTCAGCCCCAGGTCAGCCGGGTCAGCCCTGGAGCAGCTTCTTGACCGCCGCGGCGACCCGGCCGCCCTCCGCCTGGCCCGCCACCTTCGGGTTCACGATCTTCATCACGGCGCCCATGGCCCGAGGCCCCTCCGCACCGGCCGCCTTCGCCTCCTCCACGGCCTGGGCGACGATCGCGTTCAGCTCCTCGTCGGACAGCTGCTTGGGCAGGTACGCAGCAAGTACCACGCCTTCCGCCTTCTCCCGCTCGGCCTGCTCGGCCCGACCACCCTGCGCGAAGGCCTCCGCCGCCTCCCGGCGCTTCTTGGCCTCCTTGGTGATCACCTTCAGGACCTCGTCGTCGGACAGCTCACGCTTCTCCTTGCCCGCGACCTCCTCCTTGGTGATCGCGGCGAGCGTCAGCCGGAGCGTCGAGGAGCGCAGCTCGTCGCGCTCCTTGATCGCGGCGTTGAGGTCGTCGTGCAGCTTCGACTTGAGCGTGGTGGTCATGGGTCCGATTGTCGCAGGTGCGAGCGCCCGGTCGCCCGTTGATTTCGGGGGTGGTCGGACGCCGGGTGGGTGTCCGGATCTGACACGATGGTCGTATGCGCGCGCGATACGGAGTACCCCTCGGAGTCATGGCGGTCGGCGCCGCCGGTCTGGCCTACGCGGCGGGGATCGAGGTCCGTTCCTTCCGGCTCCGCCGGGTCACGGTCCCGGTCCTGCCCCCGGGCATGCGCCCGCTGCGCGTGCTCCAGGTCTCCGACATCCACATGGTGGGCGGCCAGCGCAAGAAGCAACGCTGGCTGCGCTCGCTGGCCGGCCTGCGCCCCGACTTCGTGATCAATACCGGCGACAACCTGTCCGACCCGGAGGGCGTGCCCGAGGTACTGGACGCGCTCGGCCCCCTGATGGAGTTCCCCGGCGCGTACGTCTTCGGCTCCAACGACTACTACGGCCCCAAACCCCGCAACCCCGCCCGCTACTTGTTGGAGAAGGTGAGCGGCCGCCACGGCCTGAACGGCAACCCGCCGGTCGTGGGCGCGATCCACAACCCGTGGGAGGACCTGCGGGACGGCTTCGACGCGGCGGGCTGGCTGAACCTGACGAACACCAGGGGCGTGCTGAAGATCGAGGGCTTCTCGGTGGAGATGACGGGCCTGGACGACCCGCACATCAAGCGCGACCGCTACGAACACGTGGCCGGCGGCCCGTCGGGCGGCGCGGACTTCTCGATGGGCGTGGTGCACGCTCCGTACCTGCGCGTACTGGACTCGTACGCGGCGGACGGCTACCCCCTGATCCTGGCCGGCCACACGCACGGCGGCCAGCTGTGCATCCCCTTCTACGGCGCCCTGGTCACCAACTGCGACCTGGACGCGGACCGGGTGAAGGGCCTGTCCACACACACGGCGCAGGACCGTACGTCCTATCTGCACGTCTCCGCGGGCTGCGGCACCAACCGCTACACACCCGTACGGTTCGCGTGCCCGCCCGAGGCGACGTTGTTGACGCTGGTGGGTCGGGAGTAGCGGA